>NZ_JBSFWU010000005.1:0-131348 GCF_053594995.1 Streptomyces sp. NPDC002536 | reverse complement strand
CGTAACGACTTCTCGACTGTCTCAACCATAGGCCCGGTGAAATTGCACTACGAGTAAAGATGCTCGTTTCGCGCAGCAGGACGGAAAGACCCCGGGACCTTTACTATAGCTTGATATTGGTGTTCGGTTCGGCTTGTGTAGGATAGGTGGGAGACTGTGAAGCATGCACGCCAGTGTGTGTGGAGTCGTTGTTGAAATACCACTCTGGTCGTGCTGGATGTCTAACCTGGGTCCGTGATCCGGATCAGGGACAGTGTCTGGTGGGTAGTTTAACTGGGGCGGTTGCCTCCTAAAGAGTAACGGAGGCGCCCAAAGGTTCCCTCAGCCTGGTTGGCAATCAGGTGTTGAGTGTAAGTGCACAAGGGAGCTTGACTGTGAGACCGACGGGTCGAGCAGGGACGAAAGTCGGGACTAGTGATCCGGCGGTGGCTTGTGGAAGCGCCGTCGCTCAACGGATAAAAGGTACCCCGGGGATAACAGGCTGATCTTCCCCAAGAGTCCATATCGACGGGATGGTTTGGCACCTCGATGTCGGCTCGTCGCATCCTGGGGCTGGAGTCGGTCCCAAGGGTTGGGCTGTTCGCCCATTAAAGCGGTACGCGAGCTGGGTTTAGAACGTCGTGAGACAGTTCGGTCCCTATCCGCTGCGCGCGCAGGAGTCTTGAGAAGGGCTGTCCCTAGTACGAGAGGACCGGGACGGACGAACCTCTGGTGTGCCAGTTGTTCTGCCAAGGGCATGGCTGGTTGGCTACGTTCGGGAGGGATAACCGCTGAAAGCATCTAAGCGGGAAGCCTGCTTCGAGATGAGGACTCCCACCCACTTGATGGGGTAAGGCTCCCAGTAGACGACTGGGTTGATAGGCCAGGTGTGGAAGACCGGTAACGGTTGGAGCTGACTGGTACTAATAGGCCGAGGGCTTGTCCTCAGTTGCTCGCGTCCACTGTGTAGGTTCTGAAGTAACGACCCGTGAATATAGCCGTGTCGATATCTTCATAGTGTTTCGGTGGTCATAGCGTTAGGGAAACGCCCGGTTACATTCCGAACCCGGAAGCTAAGCCTTTCAGCGCCGATGGTACTGCATGGGGGACCGTGTGGGAGAGTAGGACGCCGCCGAACTATTATTCAAAAAAGCTCTGGTGTTTGAACTTCGGTTCAGACACCGGAGCTTTTTTGTTTCCGCGATGCAGTGCGGAGCGTCATGCCGTGTTCACGTTGCGCCGTCACCATCCGCAGGTATGGGGACAGAGGAGATCCTGACGGCGGCAGGTGTGGGCTCCGGGGACGAGGTCGTCGTGCCCTCGTACGCAACTCCCGGTGCGGCCGAGGCGGTTCGGCGCGTGGGTGCCGTGCCGGTTTTCGCGGACATCGATCCTGGCACCTTCTGCCTCGACCCGGCAGCGGTCGAGGCCGCCGTGACCTCGCGCACCGCGGCCGTTGTGGCCGTGTCCCTCTTCGGGCACCCCGCAGAGCTGCCGGCCCTTCAACACCTGGCCGATCGCCGGGGGTTGCTCGTCGTCGAGCATCACGAGCACGGCCGCGTCGAGTCCGAGCTCCCGGATCCCCGCCGGCAGGCCCATGCGGCCTATCTCGACGCCCGTCTCACCGGGCTGCTGACTCCGCCCGTGGCCCCGGGAGTTCGCCACCTCTATCACTCCTATGTCGTGCGTGTGCCCGGCAACGGCCGCCCGGATCGGGACGCCTTTGCGCGGGCCCTTCGTTCGCGTGGCGTCCGGTGCCATGTGCCCGTACAGACTCCGGTGCACCGAATGCCCGCGTTCCGGCGGGAGTTGTGGCTTACCGAGACCGAGCGGGCGGCCGATGTCTGTCTCGCTCTGCCCGTCGGGGAAGAGATGTCGCGGCGCGAACTCCAGCGTGTGGTGTCGGCGTGCAATGCGCTCGGCGGGCTGATGCCCGCGGCCGCGTAGCCAGGTGGTCAAAAGGCCGTCCGACCATGGGGTATGCTTTATCTCGTTGCCGGCCCCAATAGCTCAGTCGGCAGAGCGTCTCCATGGTAAGGAGAAGGTCAACGGTTCGATTCCGTTTTGGGGCTCTGAAGAAGAAGGCCCCCGCCACTCGGCGGGGGCCTTCTTCGTATGTGTCCGCGCCCGCGGATCAGTCGTCCTGGCGCAGGGGCTGACGCTCCGGCACCCGCATCGCGAGGATGGCCATGTCGTCGGAGGCGGGCTCCGCGGCGAAACGTTCGACCGCTCGCAGCACACGGGCCGCGACCGCACCCGCCGTCAGGCCCGTACAGGTCGTCAGGACGTCCGTCAGGCCGTCGTCGCCCAGCATGCGGGTGCCCTCGCGACGTTCGGTGACGCCGTCCGTGACGCACAGGAGTACGTCGCCCGGCTCCAGGGTGACCGTCTGCTCGTAGAGTTCGAGGTCCTCCATGACGCCCAGCAGCGGCTGGGGTTCGGCGGCGGCCTCCACGGTGCCGTCCTGGCGCAGGCGCAGCGGCAGCGGGTGGCCGGCGCAGACGACCTTCAGTACGGCGCTGCCGTCGTGCTGGGGCCACAACTCGCCGTAGAGCAGGGTGAGGAAGCGGCTGCGGGCGCCCTCGTCGAGGATCGCCGCGTTGAGCCGCTCCAGGACGGCGGGTCCGCCGAAGCCCTCGCGGGCCAGCAGGCGCAGGGCGTGCCGGGCGAGGCCCGTCACGGCAGCGGCCTCCGGGCCCGTACCGCAGACGTCGCCGATGGCGAAGCCGTAGGCGCCGTCGCGGATGGGGAACAGGTCGTAGAAGTCGCCGCCGACCTCGTTGCCCTCGCCCGCGGCGCGGTAGATGACCTCGACCTCGACGCCGGGGACGTGCGGGAGCTCGGGCGGGAGGAGGCTGCGCTGGAGGCTCTGGCTGATGGCGGTGCGCTCGGAGTAGAGGCGGGCGTTGTCCAGGGCGAGGGCGGCCCGGCGGGAGAGGTCCTCGGCGAGTTCGAGGATCTCCTGGCGGAAGTGGTCGTCGCTGGGCTTGCCGAGGGTGAGCATGCCGATGACGCGGTTGCGGGCGACCAGCGGCAGGACGACGGTCTCGCCGCCGACCGCGGCCGCCGTGGCGAGCGAGGTGCCCGGGCCGGGGATGTGGCCGGTGGCGTCGGCGAGGCCGAGGCTGCGCAGGGAGGAGCGCAGGGCCGCGGAGTGGGCGGCCTCGGAGGGGGCCGACCAGACGCGGGCGCCCGGGGTGTTTACCGGGTCCGGCGGCGGGACCTTGGAGAGCAGGTTCTTCAGGCCGTCGATGCGGTCCTCGTCCTCGTGCAGGACGTAGGACAGCTCGGGGTCGGAGCTCTGGTCGGCGATGGTGTAGACCGCGCACCAGGTGGCCAGGGTGGGGACCGTCATCTGGGCCATGAGGGCCAGGGTCTGGTCCCGGTCGAGGGTGCCGGCGAGCAGGTCGGAGGCCTCGACGAGGAAGGAGAGGGAACCGCGGCGCAGCCGCTCCAGCTCGCCGAGGCGGGCGGACTCGACGGCGAGGGCGATGCGGTCGGCGGCGAACTGCAGCCGCAGGGCCTCCTCGTTGCCGTAGCGCCGCGGGGACTCGGCGGCGACGCCCAGCGAGCCCGTCAGGCGGCCCTCCACCTTGAGCGGGACGGTGACGACCGAGCGCATGCCGGTGTTGGCCAGCAGGGGGACGGCGCCGGGGACGGCGCTGAGGTCGTCGTGGACGGCGGGCATCCGGGCCGAGCCGTAGCGGCCGGTGCCGGCCTCGACGGGGACGCGGGCGAAGCGCTGGCGGGCGGAGGGCAGGCCGGTGGAGGCGCGGACCTCCAGCTCGGTCTCGTCGTCCGTGGCCAGCAGGAGGTAGGCGGAGTCGCCGTCGAGCATGTCGCGGGCGCGCTCGACGGTGCGCTGGAGGAGGCCGTCGAGGTCGTCGGGGGCGGGGGAGCCGATGAAGACCTCGAAGGGGTCCGTGGCGGTGCCCCGCTCGGCGGTGGCGGCGTCGGCCGCGGGGGCGCGCTGCGGGCTCTGCAGGACGGCGCGCTCCTCGTCGCGCACGAGCAGGCAGACGGTGGAGGGGGCGCCCTCGGCGTCGCGGACGCGCAGGTGCGAGGCGTAGACCGGGACGACGCGGCCGTCGGCGCCGCGGACGCCGTAGGAGCCCTCCCAGCGGGACAGCCGCAGGGCCTCGGCGATGCCGGTGGAGGTGCCGGGGGTGTGCGGCCAGGCGGCGAGGTCGGTGAGGGGCTTGCCGGTGATCTGGTCGGCGGTGAAGCCGAAGAGTTCGTGGGCATCGTCGTTCCAGGAGGTGATGCAGCCGGTGCGGTCGATCTGGATCACGGCGACGCGGACCCGGGTGTCGGCCAGCGGCAGGGCCGCGGCGGGCAGGGCGGGACCGGCGGAGCGGGTGCCCGCGGGGCGGTCGGGGAGGTCGAGGCGAAACCACACCTTCTTGCGGGTGGACGTGTACTCGACACCCCAGCGGGAGGCCAGTGCGGCACAGAGCAGCAGGCCGCGGCCGCCCTCGCGGTCGACGCCGCCGAGCCGGCCGGCGGGGCTCTGCAGGGGCAGTTCGCGCTCGGGGTAGCGGTCGGCGACCTCGACGCACACGCCGCCGTCCGCGCGGGTGCACAGGACCTCGGCGGCGGTGCCGGCGTGGACGACGGCGTTGGTGACGAGTTCGCTGGTCAGGACGACGGCGTCGTCGATGATGTCCGGGAAGCCCCAGCCCTGGAGGGTGTCCCGGACGAACGTCCGGGCGGCGGCGACCGAGCGTCCGACCGGCTCGAAGGTGGCGGCTGCCCGCGCGGTGATCACAGGTCTCCTCGTGTGCGTCTCGGCGATCTGCTCACGCATGTGCAGCGCCCCTCCATTGCCCTGGCCGGATGCCAGGTTACTTACCCCCGCGCCCCGGGCGGAGGCCGGTGCACAGTGATTCCACCTTGGGGGTATCGGGTGGACTGTGTGCGATGCTGCCGGAGGTTATGACCTGGTTGGGCTGGAGTGAAACACTGGGAAAGCTCGAAGCGGAAGCCCGACGAGGATGATCGACCCAGCGGGAGGGACACGGTGGAGTCTGGCGCAGCGGCGCGGGGCGTGAGCACGCGCGCGAAGGGCGGACGGTCCCGATCCAATGGGACGACGGAGGTGGACACCGCGGCCCTGAACCGGCTGCTGTCGGCACTGGAGGCCATGCGGGACGGGAACTTCCGCAAACGTCTGACGGTCTCGGGCGACGGCGCGATGTCCGAGATCGCCGCGGTGTTCAACGAGGTCGCGGACCGTAATCTGCAGCTCACGGGCGAGCTGGCGCGGGTGCGCCGGGTGGTCGGCCGGGAGGGCAAGCTCACCGAGCGGCTGGAGGTCGGCGCCTGCGAGGGGGCCTGGGCGGCCGCGATCGACGCGTCGAACGCCCTGGTCGACGATCTGGTGCGGCCGGTGTCCGAGGTGGGCCGGGTGCTCTCGGCGGTCGCCGAGGGCGATCTGGAACAGCGGATGGACCTGCGCTCGCAGGGAGCGGACGGTTCCGCGCATCCGCTGCGCGGCGAGTTCCTCAAAGTCGGGCGCACGGTCAACGGGCTGGTCGACCAGCTGTCGGCGTTCACCGACGAGGTGACGCGGGTGGCCAGTGAGGTGGGCACCGAGGGGAAGCTGGGCGGGCAGGCGCGGGTGCGCGGTATGTCCGGCTCCTGGAAGGACTTGACGGACTCCGTCAACACGATGGCGTCCCGGCTCACCGCCCAGGTGCGTGATATCGCGCTGGTGACGACGGCGGTCGCCAAGGGCGATCTCTCCCGGAAGGTCACGGTGCATGTGGCCGGGGAGATGCTGGAGTTGAAGAACACCGTCAACACGATGGTGGACCAGCTGTCCTCGTTCGCCTCCGAGGTCACGCGGGTGGCGCGCGAGGTGGGTACCGAGGGCGAGCTGGGCGGCCAGGCACAGGTGCCCGGGGTGGCCGGCGTCTGGAAGGACCTCACCGACTCGGTCAACCTGATGGCCGGGAACCTGACGGCCCAGGTGCGCGGCATCGCGCAGGTGACGACGGCGGTCGCGAACGGCGACCTGTCGCAGAAGGTCACGGTCAGCGCGCGCGGCGAGGTGGCGCAACTGGCCGAGACCATCAACCAGATGACCGAGACGCTGCGCACGTTCGCCGACGAGGTGACACGGGTGGCCAGCGAGGTCGGCGCCGAGGGCCTGCTGGGCGGCCAGGCGCAGGTGCCGGGTGCGGCGGGTACGTGGAAGGACCTCACGGACTCGGTGAACACGGCCTTCCGTAACCTCACCGGGCAGGTGCGGGACATCGCCCAGGTGACGACGGCGGTGGCGAACGGCGACCTGGGGCAGAAGGTCACGGTCGATGTCTCCGGCGAGATGCTGGAGTTGAAGAACACCGTCAACTCGATGGTCGACCAGCTGCAGTCCTTCAGCGGTGAAGTGACCCGTGTGGCACGGGAGATCGGTGTCGAGGGCGAGCTGGGCGGCCAGGCGGCGGTGCCGGGTGCGGCGGGCACGTGGAAGGACCTCACGGACTCGGTGAACACGGCCTTCCGCAACCTCACCGGGCAGGTCCGCAACATTGCGCAGGTGACGACGGCGGTCGCGAACGGCGACCTGTCGCAGAAGGTCACGGTCGACGTCTCCGGCGAGATGCTGCAGCTGAAGAACACCGTGAACACCATGGTGGACCAGCTGTCCTCGTTCGCCGACCAGCTCACGCGGATGGCGCGGGACGTGGGCACGGAGGGCCGGCTCGGCGGTCAGGCCCGGGTGGACGGGGTCGGCGGCACGTGGAAGGAGCTGACGGACTCCGTCAACTTCATGGCGGGAAACCTGACTTCGCAGGTGCGGCAGATCGCCCAGGTGACCACGGCGGTGGCGCGCGGTGATCTGTCGCAGAAGATCGATGTGGATGCTCGCGGCGAGATCCTGGAGCTGAAGAACACCATCAACACGATGGTCGACCAGCTCTCGGCGTTCGCCGAGCAGGTGACCCGCGTCGCCCGCGAGGTGGGTACGGACGGCCGGCTCGGCGGTCAGGCGCAGGTGCCGGGTGTGGCGGGTGTGTGGCGCGATCTGACGGACTCCGTCAACGGCATGGCCGGGAACCTGACCGCCCAGGTCCGCAACATCGCCCAGGTCGCCACGGCGGTGGCGCGCGGTGATCTGTCGCAGAAGATCGATGTGGATGCTCGCGGCGAGATCCTGGAGCTGAAGAACACCCTCAACACGATGGTGGATCAGCTCTCCTCGTTCGCCGAGCAGGTCACGCGGGTGGCGCGCGAGGTCGGCACCGAGGGCATCCTGGGCGGCCAGGCCGAGGTGCAGGGCGTCTCGGGCACCTGGAAGGACCTCACCCAGTCCGTGAACTTCATGGCCAACAACCTGACGTCCCAGGTGCGCAACATCGCCGAGGTGACCACGGCGGTGGCCAAGGGCGATCTGTCGAAGAAGATCACGGTCGACGCCAAGGGCGAGATCCTCGAACTCGTCACCACCGTGAACACGATGGTGGACCAGCTGTCGGACTTCGCCGAGCAGGTGACCCGGGTGGCCCGCGAGGTGGGCACCGAGGGGCAGTTGGGCGGCCAGGCGCGGGTGCGCGACGTCACCGGCATCTGGAAGGACCTCAGCGACAACGTCAACCTGATGGCCAACAACCTGACCAGTCAGGTCCGCGGGATTGCGCAGGTGGCCACCGCGGTCGCCAACGGCGACCTGACCAAGAAGGTCGGCGTGGAGGCGCGCGGCGAGGTCGCGCAGCTCGCGGACACGGTCAACATCATGGTCACCACCCTGTCGTCCTTCGCGGACGAGGTGACCCGGGTGGCCCGCGAGGTGGGCACCGACGGCATCCTCGGCGGCCAGGCGCGGGTGCCGGGCGTGAGCGGTACGTGGAAGGACCTCACCGAGTCGGTGAACTCGATGGCGTCCAACCTCACCGGGCAGGTGCGCAACATCGCGATGGTGACGACGGCCATCGCGCAGGGCGACCTCACCAAGAAGATCGACATCGATGCGCGCGGCGAGATCCTCCAGCTGAAGACGACCATCAACACGATGGTCGACCAGCTGTCCTCGTTCGCCGACCAGGTCACCCGCGTGGCCCGCGAGGTGGGCACGGAGGGCCAGCTGGGCGGTCAGGCCCGGGTGCGGGACGTGGACGGCACCTGGCGCGACCTGACGGAGTCGGTGAACGAGATGGCCGGCAACCTGACCCGTCAGGTGCGCGCCATCGCCGAGGTCGCCACGGCCGTGACCCGCGGCGACCTCAACCTGCGGATCGACGTGGACGCGGCGGGCGAGATCCTGGAACTCCAGGACAACATCAACACGATGATCGCCAACCTCCGCGAGACCACGCTCGCCAACAAGGAGCAGGACTGGCTCAAGGGCAACCTGGCCCGCATCTCCGGCCTGATGCAGGGCCGCCGCGACCTGGAGGACGTCGCCGGGCTCATCATGAGCGAGCTGACCCCGGTGGTCTCCGCGCAGCACGGCGCGTTCTTCCTGGCGATGGCGACGGACCTGCAGGAGGGCGGCAGCGGCGAGGACGCCTACGAGCTGCGGATGCTCGGCTCGTACGGCTACTCGATGGGCGCGATGCCCACGTCCTTCCGGCCGGGCGAGTCGCTGATCGGCACCGCGGCCAAGGAGAAGCGGACCATCCTGGTGGAGAACGTGCCGCCGGGCTATCTGAAGATCGCCTCCGGGCTGGGCGAGGCGCCGCCGGCCCATGTGATCGTGCTGCCGGTGCTGTTCGAGGGCCAGGTCCTGGGCGTGATCGAGCTGGCGTCCTTCCAGCCGTTCGCGCAGATCCAGAAGGACTTCCTCAGCCAGATCGCCGAGATGATCGGCACCAGCGTCAACACCATCGGTGTCAACACCAAGACCGAGGTGCTGCTCAAGCAGTCGCAGGAGCTCACCGAGCAACTGCGCGAGCGGTCGGCGGAGTTGGAGAACCGGCAGAAGGCGCTGGAGATCTCCAACGCCGAGCTGGAGGAGAAGTCCGAGCGGCTGGCGCGGCAGAACCGCGACATCGAGGTGAAGAACACCGAGATCGAGGAGGCCCGGCAGGTGCTCGAGGAGCGCGCCGAGCAGCTCGCGGTCTCGATGCGCTACAAGTCCGAGTTCCTGGCCAACATGTCGCACGAGCTGCGCACCCCGCTCAACTCGCTGCTGATCCTGGCCAAGCTGCTCGCCGACAACGCGGAGGGCAACCTCTCCCCGAAGCAGGTCGAGTTCGCCGAGACCATCCACGGTGCGGGCTCGGACCTGCTGCAGCTGATCAACGACATCCTGGACCTGTCGAAGGTCGAGGCGGGCAAGATGGACGTCAGCCCGACCCGGATCGCGCTCGTCCAGCTCGTCGACTACGTGGAGGCCACGTTCCGGCCGCTGACCGCGGAGAAGGGGCTGGACTTCTCCGTGCGCGTCTCGCCGGAGCTGCCGGCCACGCTGCACACCGACGAGCAGCGGCTGCTGCAGGTGCTGCGCAACCTGCTGTCGAACGCGGTGAAGTTCACGGACTCGGGCGCGGTCGAACTGGTCATCAGGCCCGCCGGAGTGGACGTCCCGGACAGCATCCGGGAACAGCTGCTGGAGGCCGGCTCGCTGCGGGACGCCGACGCCGACATGATCGCCTTCTCGGTCACGGACACCGGCATCGGCATCGCGCAGAGCAAGATGCGGGTCATCTTCGAGGCGTTCAAGCAGGCGGACGGCACGACGAGCCGCAAGTACGGCGGCACGGGCCTGGGCCTGTCGATCAGCCGGGAGATCGCCCGGCTGCTCGGCGGCGAGATCCACGCGGCCAGCGAGCCCGGCCGCGGCTCCACCTTCACGCTCTACCTGCCGCTCAACCCCGGTGAGCTGCCGCCCCACGGCTACCACCCGGAGGCGGGCGGTGCGATCGCGGCCGTGGAGCCGGGCGGGCTGATGGCCTCCGGGGACGGTGCCGGTGCGCACGCGCCGGAGCGCGGTGCGGCGGGGCTGTTCCTGCGCCGCCGGCGCGCGGCGCAGGCCGCGGCGGGGCTGCGGCCCGCGCTGCCGGCGTCCGGCCAGGCGGAGGCGGCGGTGCCGGGGGCGCGGAGCGCCCGGGTGGCCGCCGGGCACGAGCCATGGCCGGTGGATGCGCACAGTGACGGCCCGGACGGGACGGCGCACGGTTTCAGCGGCGGCTTCCACGGCGAGAAGGTGCTGATCGTCGACGACGACATCCGCAACGTCTTCGCCCTCACCAGCGTGCTGGAGCAGCACGGGCTCTCGGTGCTCTACGCGGAGAACGGCCGTGAGGGGATCGAGGTCCTGGAGCAGCACGACGACGTGGTGGTGGTGCTGATGGACATCATGATGCCGGAGATGGACGGCTACGCGACGACGGCTGCGATCCGCAGGATGCCGCAGTTCGCGGGGCTGCCCATCATCGCGCTCACGGCGAAGGCGATGAAGGGCGACCGGGAGAAGAGCATCGACGCCGGGGCTTCCGACTATGTCACCAAGCCGGTCGACACGGATCACCTGCTGACGGTGATGGAGCAGTGGATGCGCGCCGAGTGACAGTTGCTCGGAAGGACTTTGAGCGTCCGCTGACTGACTGTGGCCGATGACGTGTGGGACCGCGGTATTCGGGGAACCTTCTGGTCCCCTGCCACGTTTCTGCTACGTGCACAGTGACATCGCGGTAACAGGGTGTGGCGACAGGCGGGGTGCGGCTACCATGACCGGCACAAGGGCGGGCGGCGCAAGGAAGCCGTCCCCGGGGGCGGCGCCCGGTGCTTCTCCCGGCTCCGCGAGCCGGGAAGACCCCAAGCCGGGACGAGGAGGACGGGGCATGGTGCAGAAGGCCAAGATCCTCCTGGTCGATGACCGGCCGGAAAATCTGCTCGCGCTGGAGGCCATCCTCTCGGCGCTCGATCAGACACTGGTGCGGGCATCGTCAGGGGAGGAAGCGCTCAAGGCGCTGCTGACGGACGACTTCGCGGTGATTCTGCTGGACGTCCAGATGCCCGGCATGGACGGGTTCGAGACCGCCGCGCACATCAAGCGGCGCGAGCGGACCCGGGACATCCCCATCATCTTCCTCACCGCCATCAACCACGGCCCGCACCACACCTTCCGCGGCTACGCGGCCGGCGCCGTGGACTACATCTCGAAGCCGTTCGACCCCTGGGTGCTGCGCGCCAAGGTCTCGGTGTTCGTCGAGCTGTACATGAAGAACTGCCAGCTGCGCGAGCAGGCCGCCCTGTTGCGCCTGCAGCTGGAGAACGGCCAGGCCGCCCGGGCCGGTGCCCTGGAGACGCAGGAGCCGGCCGGGCTGCTGGCCGAGCTCTCCGCGCGGCTCGCCGCCGTCGAGGAACAGGCCGAGGCCCTCTCCAAACAGCTGGACGAGTCCGCCGACGCGGCAGCGGTCGCCACCGCCGCCCACCTGGAGCGCAAACTCACCGGACTGCGGCGCGCCCTGGACGCGCTGGAGCCCGGCGCGGGCAGCGCCGCCGGCCCGCTCCCCTCGCCGAGCTGACGGGCCGTCGGCCCCGCGTCACCGCACTCGCCTCCGCTTTGACGTCCTGTCACCGGCTCAACCACGCCATTGCGACACGAATGGGTGAACACCCGGGCCCACGTGTCCCATGCGACGGACGACGGTAACCTCGGCACCATGGCCTCACGTACGTCCGGCAAGGGTTCCCAGAGCACGGCGGGCACCTCGAAGCAGCGCGCCGGGCGATCCGGGACCGCCGCCAAGAAGGCGCCCGCGAAGAAAGCGGCAGCACGGCCCGCGGGCCGCGCCCCCGCTCGCAGGGCGCCCGCCAAGAAGACCGCCCCCAAGTCCGCCCCCCGCCGCGTCGGGCGCGGCGTGGCGAACGGCGTCGGCGCGATGTTCCGCGGCGTCGGCCGCGGCGCCAAGGGCCTCCACCCGGCGCACCGCAAGGACGGCCTGGCGCTGCTGCTGCTCGCCCTCGCCCTCATCGTCGCCGCGGGCACCTGGTCCAACGTCCGCGGGCCCGTGGGCGACCTCGTCAAGATGCTCGTCACCGGAGCCTTCGGCCGGCTCGACGTGGTGGTGCCGATACTGCTCGCCTTCATGGCCGTCCGGCTGTTCCGGCACCCCGAGCGCCCCGAGGCGAACGGACGGATCGTCATCGGCCTGTCCGCCCTGGTGGCCGGCGTCCTCGGCCAGGTCCACATGGCCTGCGGGTCACCCGGCCGCGGGGACGGTCTGCACGCCATGCAGGACGCGGGCGGCTTCATCGGCTGGGCGGCCGCCAAGCCCCTGCAGTACACCGTCGGCGACGTCCTCGTCGTGCCGCTGCTCGTGCTGCTCACGGTCTTCGGCCTGCTGGTGGTCACGGCCACCCCGGTCAACGCCATCCCGCGCCGGCTGCGGGACGCGGGGATACGGCTCGGGATCATCGAGCCGCACCCCGACGAGTACGCCGTCGAGGAGGGCTACGCCGACGACTGGCGGGAGACGCCCGCCCGGCGGTCCCGGCGCACCGCCCCCGTGGCGGACGACGGCGGCCCCGGGCTGGACCGGGCCGAGGAGGAGGCGCTCGGCAAGCGCCGCAAGCCCCGGCGCACTCCCGTGCAGCCGCCCGAGAGCCGCGAGCCGGACGCCGTGGACCTGGCGGCCGCCGCGGCGGCCTCGCTGGACGGCGCCGTGCTGCACGGCGTGCAGCCCTCGCCGCTCGTCGCCGGGCTCAGCAGCGGCATCGCGCAGGACGGCGGCCGTACGGAGCCGACGGTGCCGGCCACGCGCGGCGTGTCCATGGACAAGAAGCCCACGGCCGTTCCCGACCTCACCAAGCCCGCCCCCGAGCCGCCGTCCGGGCTGCCCGCACGCGCCGAGCAGCTCCAGCTCGCCGGGGACATCACCTATGCGCTGCCCTCGCTCGACCTGCTGGAGCGGGGCGGTCCGGGCAAGACCCGCAGCGCGGCGAACGACGCCATAGTGGCCTCGCTGACCAACGTCTTCGCGGAGTTCAAGGTCGACGCCGCGGTCACCGGCTTCACCCGGGGCCCGACGGTCACGCGCTACGAGGTCGAGCTGGGCCCGGCCGTGAAGGTCGAGCGCATCACGGCCCTCACCAAGAACATCGCCTACGCCGTGGCCTCCCCGGACGTGCGCATCATCAGCCCGATCCCGGGCAAGTCCGCCGTGGGCGTCGAGATCCCGAACACCGACCGCGAGATGGTCAACCTCGGGGACGTGCTGCGGCTGGCCGACGCCGCGGGTGACGAGCACCCGATGCTGGTGGCGCTCGGCAAGGACGTCGAGGGCGGCTATGTGATGGCCAACCTGACGAAGATGCCGCACGTGCTGGTGGCCGGCGCCACCGGCTCCGGCAAGTCGTCCTGCATCAACTGCCTGATCACCTCGATCATGGTCCGGGCCACCCCCGAGGACGTCCGGATGGTGCTGGTCGACCCCAAGCGCGTCGAGCTGACCGCCTACGAGGGCATCCCGCACCTGATCACGCCGATCATCACCAACCCGAAGCGGGCCGCCGAGGCCCTGCAGTGGGTCGTGCGCGAGATGGACCTGCGCTACGACGACCTCGCGGCCTACGGTTTCCGCCACATCGACGACTTCAACGCCGCCGTGCGCGAGGGCCGCGTCACCCCGCCCGCGGGCAGCGGGCGCGAGCTGCAGCCGTACCCGTACCTGCTGGTCATCGTCGACGAGCTCGCCGACCTGATGATGGTGGCGCCGCGCGACGTCGAGGACTCGATCGTGCGCATCACCCAGCTCGCCCGGGCCGCCGGCATCCATCTGGTGCTGGCCACCCAGCGGCCGTCGGTCGACGTCGTCACCGGCCTGATCAAGGCCAACGTGCCCTCCCGGCTCGCGTTCGCGACCTCCTCGCTCGCCGACAGCCGGGTCATCCTCGACCAGCCCGGCGCCGAGAAGCTCATCGGCAAGGGCGACGGCCTCTTCCTGCCCATGGGCGCCAACAAGCCCGTCCGCATGCAGGGCGCCTTTGTGACGGAGGGTGAGGTCGCGGCCGTCGTCCAGCACTGCAAGGACCAGATGGCGCCGGTCTTCCGCGACGACGTGACCGTCGGTTCCGCGAAGAAGAAGGAGATCGACGAGGACATCGGTGACGACCTCGATCTGTTGTGCCAGGCGGCCGAGCTGGTCGTCTCCACCCAGTTCGGCTCGACGTCGATGCTGCAGCGGAAATTGCGTGTGGGATTCGCCAAGGCGGGCAGACTGATGGACCTGATGGAGTCGCGCAACATCGTGGGTCCCAGCGAGGGCTCCAAGGCGCGCGACGTCCTGGTCAAGCCCGACGAGCTGGACGCGGTCCTCGCGGTCATCCGCGGCGACTCCCCGCAGTGATCCGGCTGTGAAGGGACTTGGGCCAAGCCGTTTCTCTTGATGCTCTGCGTAGTTGAGAGAGGGGGGTGGGGCGATGTGCCACTGTCGGTGCCACAGAGCATTCTGATGGCCTACAAAGCCCGGCTTTCCGCTTGCCCGACGCTTTCGCATGCCCCCTAGACTGAATCTCCAGCAGGTGGCTGCACGCTCGAAAGGCGCCCACGTGTCCATCGGCAACTCTTCCGAGGACGACCGGCCTTCCGTCGGACGTTCCCTCCAGCAGGCCCGTATCAGTGCAGGACTGACCGTCGATGAGGTCAGTTCGACCACCCGTGTACGCATCCCGATCGTGCATGCGATCGAGCAGGACGACTTCACCCGATGCGGCGGACACGTCTACGCGCGCGGTCACGTCCGCACCCTGGCGCGTGCCGTCGGTCTGGACCCGGCCGAGCTCGTCGCGCAGTACACCGCCGAGAACGGCGGACGTCCCTCGCCCACCCCGGCGGCCCCGGTCTTTGAGGCCGAGCGGATCCGCCCCGAGCCCCGGCGCCCCAACTGGACCGCCGCCATGGTCGCCGCGATCGTCGCCGTGGTCGGCTTCGTCGGGTTCACGCTGTTCAACGGCGGGGCCAAGGGTCAGAACTCCGCCGACCCGCCCTCCGCCAAGCCGTCCGTGGCCCCCAGCGCCAAGTCCAACCCCGGCAAGGCCACGGACCCCAAGCCGGAGGCGTCCAACAGCGCCATCGCCGGCGCCCCGGTCAACAAGGTCATCGTCAAGCTCACCGCCGAGAACGGGCAGACGTGGATGTCGGCCAAGGACCACGACGGCAAGCTGCTGGAGGAGGGCGTGCTCCAGCGGGGGGCCTCCAAGACCTTCACCGACAGCAAGCGGATCGACCTGGTGCTCGGCAACGCCGGAGTCGCACGACTGTTCGTGAACGGTAAAGAGGTCAAGAATCTCGGCGAGGACGGCCAGGTCCAGCGCCTCAGCTACACCAAGGGCGACCCGGCAGCGGGCTGACCAGCGAGGAACCGCATGATGGCACGGTTGCGGAGAGCCCCCGGGTGATCAGGCTCTCCGCGCCTCGCTGCCACTCGGCAGCGGACCCGGTGCCGGGACAAAGTAGGCTGAGCCCTATGCCCGAACGCCGTACCGTCGCTCTTGTCACACTTGGCTGCGCCCGTAACGAGGTGGACTCGGAGGAGCTGGCAGGCCGCTTGGCGGCGGATGGCTGGGACCTCGTGGAGGACGCCGCCGACGCCGATGTGGCCGTCGTCAACACCTGTGGCTTCGTCGAAGCCGCGAAGAAGGACTCCGTCGACGCCCTCCTGGAGGCGAACGACCTCAAGGACCATGGCCGTACCCAGGCCGTCGTGGCCGTCGGCTGCATGGCCGAGCGGTACGGCAAGGAGCTCGCCGAGGCCCTTCCCGAGGCCGACGGCGTGCTCGGCTTCGACGACTACACGCACATCTCCGACCGGCTCCAGACCATCCTCTCCGGCGGCGTCCACGCCTCCCACACCCCGCGCGACCGGCGCAAGCTGCTGCCGATCAGCCCCGCCGAGCGGCAGGGTGCCGACGCACCGGCCCTGCCCGGACACGCCCAGGCCCCGGAGGAGAACGCCCCCGAGGACCTGCCGGAGGGCCTCGCCCCGGCCTCCGGGCCGCGCGCCCCGCTGCGCCGCCGGCTCGGCTCCAACCCCGTCGCCTCGGTGAAGCTCGCCTCCGGCTGCGACCGGCGCTGCTCCTTCTGCGCCATCCCGTCCTTCCGCGGCTCCTTCATCTCCCGCCGCCCCTCCGACGTGCTCGGCGAGGCGCGCTGGCTGGCGGAGCAGGGGGTGAAGGAGATCATGCTGGTCTCCGAGAACAACACCTCCTACGGCAAGGACCTCGGTGACATCCGCCTGCTGGAGACGCTGCTGCCGGAGCTCGCCGCCGTCGACGGCCTCGAGCGCATCCGCGTCAGCTACCTCCAGCCCGCCGAGATGCGCCCCGGCCTGATCGACGTGCTGACCTCCACGGACAAGGTCGTGCCCTACTTCGACCTCTCCTTCCAGCACTCGGCCCCCGCCGTGCTGCGCGCGATGCGCCGCTTCGGGGACACCGACCGCTTCCTGGAACTGCTCGACACGATCCGCTCCAAGGCCCCGCAGGCGGGCGTCCGTTCCAACTTCATCGTCGGCTTCCCCGGCGAGACCGAGGAGGACGTCGCCGAGCTGGAGCGCTTCCTGACCGGGGCCCGCCTGGATGCCATCGGCGTCTTCGGCTACTCCGACGAGGACGGCACCGAGGCGGCCACGTACGAGCACAAGCTGGACCAGGACGTCGTCGACGCACGCCTGGCGCGTGTCTCGCGGCTCGCCGAGGAGCTCACCGCGCAGCGCGCCGAGGAGCGCATCGGCGACACCGTCGAGGTCGTCGTCGACCGGGTCGACGAGGAGGACGGCGTCATCGGCCGGGCCGCCCACCAGGCGCCCGAGACCGACGGCCAGGTGCGGCTGACCGGCGAGGAGACCTTCGCTCCCGGCACGCTGGTCGTCGCCAAGGTGATCGCGAGCGAGGGCGTGGACCTCGTCGCCGAGCCCCTGCCGTCCGCCACGGGCGGGTGTACCGGGGAGGCGGGCAGATGAGCGGAGTCCCGGCCCCCACCGCGGGAGGCCCGGCCCCCGCGTCGGCCGGGCGCCCGGCGGGCCTGTGGAACATCGCCAACATCCTGACGATGGTGCGGCTGCTCCTCGTGCCCGGGTTCGTCGTGCTGATGCTCCACGACGGCGGTTACGAACCGGCCTGGCGCTCCTTCGCCTGGGCGGCGTTCGCGATTGCCATGATCACCGACCTGTTCGACGGTCATCTGGCCCGCGCGTACAACCTGGTCACGGACTTCGGCAAGATCGCCGACCCGATCGCGGACAAGGCGATCATGGGCGCGGCGCTGCTCTGCCTCTCCGCCCTGGGCGACCTGCCGTGGTGGGTCACGGGCGTGATCCTCTCCCGCGAGATCGGCATCACGCTCATGCGGTTCTGGGTGATCCGGCACGGGGTCATCCCGGCCAGCCGGGGCGGCAAGCTGAAGACGCTGGCCCAGGGCGTGGGCACGGGGATGTACATCCTGCCGCTCGAAGGGCCGCTGGCCACCTTGCGCTTCTGGGTGATGGCGGTCGCCGTCGTCTTGACCGTGCTGACCGGGCTCGACTACATCCGGCAGGCCGTCGCCCTGCGCCGTGCGGCGCGGAGCGGGGGTGCCGCGCGGTGAACGGGGCGGATGCCGGCCGGGCACCCGAGGTGCTCGCCGAGCTGGCCGCTCGGGGGGAGACGCTGGCCGTGGCCGAGTCGCTCACCGGCGGCCTCGTCGCGGCCGGGCTGACCGCGGTGCCCGGGGCCTCGCGGGTGGTGCGGGGGTCCGTCACCGCGTACGCCACCGACGTCAAGCGCGAGGTGCTGGGCGTGGCCGGGCCGCTGCTCGCCGAGCGCGGTGCCGTCGACGCCGAGGTGGCCCGCCAGATGGCCTGCGGTGTACGGGCGTTGCTGGGTGCCGACTGGGGCGTGGCGACCACCGGCGTCGCCGGGCCCGAACCGCAGGACGGCAAGTCCGTCGGCACGGTCTTCGTGGCCGTCGCCGGCCCGGGGGGCTCCGGGGCCGTCCGGGAGCTCTCGCTGGACGGCGACCGTGCCTGGATCCGGGCCGGAAGCGTCCGGGAAGTCCTCGCGCTGCTGCTGCACGAACTGACGGGGAACGCGGGGGCAAAGGATACGGAACACAACGGGGGGAATTGATGTTTGCAGCCCTGAGTGAACACGACATAGCTCCCCGCACGGCCGCACCCCGAGGCGGTACGGTGGGGCGTGAAGGAACCGGATTCGCGGTCCAAGGAGGGAGCCACCGATGATTCTGCTCCGTCGCCTGCTGGGTGACGTGCTGCGTCGGCAGCGCCAACGCCAGGGCCGCACTCTGCGCGAGGTCTCCTCGTCCGCCCGGGTCTCGCTCGGATATCTCTCCGAGGTCGAGCGCGGGCAGAAAGAGGCGTCCTCCGAGCTTCTCTCCGCAATCTGCGACGCTCTGGACGTCAGGATGTCCGAGGTCATGCGCGAGGTGAGTGACGAACTGTCGCTCGCCGAGCTGGCGCAGTCGGCGGCGGCGAGCGAGCCGGTACCCGCGCCGATGCGGCCCATGTTCAATTCGGTGTCCGTGACGTCCGTGACGGGCGTTCCGGGGGAGCGCGTGACCATCAAGGCCCCTGCGGAGGCAGTGGACGTGGTCGCAGCCTGACGGCAGAGCCGTTTCGTGTTCCGGATCCCGGTCGGTACTCCGACCGGGATCCCGGCGTTTCCGGCCGGTTTCCCGCCGTTGTGCCATGGTGGAGAAACGGGGAGTGAACGGAAAAGACGGTTTCAACCGCCCTAAAGGGAGGATGCGAATGTCCGTCGTCAAGAGCCCGCTGTCCGAGCAGGACCGCAAAATCGTGGGGGACGCGCTCCAGGGCGCGCTCGTCGACCTGGTGGACCTCTCCCTGGTGGCCAAGCAGGCCCACTGGACCGTGGTGGGCCCGCGCTTCCGCTCCGTCCATCTCCAGCTCGACGAGGTCGTCGCGAGCGCCCGCACGCACGCCGACACCGTGGCCGAGCGGGCCTCGGCGCTCGGCATCGCGCCGGACGGGCGCGCCGAGACCGTCGCCAGGACCAGCGGCATCGAGGCGGTCGGCGGCGGCTGGCACCAGGACACCGACGCGGTGCGCCTCCTCGTCGCCGGGCTCGGTGCCGTGATCACGCGGATGCGCGAGCGCATCCGGGCGACGGCCGATCCGGACCCCGTCACCCAGGACATCCTCATCGGCCTCACGGGAGACCTGGAGAAGCACCACTGGATGTTCCAGGCGGAGAACGCCTGAGGTTCCCGCCGCCGTCCGCCGGGGCGCCCGGGTGGCGGCCGCGGCCCGGCCACGGTCTCCTGAGGGCATGGACGAGCATCCGGTCATCCGCTTCACGCGCGAGCTGATGGTGGTCTCGGACCTCGATCAGGCGACGGCCGGTGCGTTCGTCCGGACCGTCTACCAGGAGGGCATGCACGACGGGGAGCAGCGGGTGATCGTCGAACTGCACCGGCGGGACCGGACGATCGAGGAACTGGAGCGGGAACTCGCACGGCTGCGCGCGGAGGAGCCCGGAGGGGGCTGACAAGGACCCGCGCGGTGCACCGCGGCCGAAGGGGGAAGGGGCCGAAGGAGGCAGCCATGATCCGGCGGCAGCACGCCCGGCGTCGCAGCCGGCCCCGTGGGGCGGCCGGGCGGGCGGTCCTGTTCGTGCTGGGATGCGTGTGGTGGTGGGCCGCGGTGCGGCTGGCCGTCCAGCCCGGGCGGCTCGGAGCCGTGGACGGACTGGTGGGCGCCGGGGGGTGGGGGCTGAGCCTGCTGCCGGTGCACTGTGTGCCGCGGAACGGCCGGGAGAGCCGGATCGCCGTGGCGTGGCGCCGGCGCCGGTCCGCCGTGCGGCGACGCCCGTGATCCTTCCTTCTGCCGGGCCCGCCTGCCCCCGCCTGCACGTTCACCTGTTCGGCCCATCCGGGGCGGGGCCTTCCTGGCAGCGGGGGCACCAGTACGTGGGCCGCTCCTGCCCCGCTCTTCCCTGCACCGCGCTGCGGACCGGGGTGCCGCAGCGGCGGCAGGGGTGCCCCACGCGCCCGTACACCCAGAGCCGGTGGTCCGGACGGGGATCGGCGGTGGTGATGCGGGTGGTGCGGGGCTTGTTGACCTCCAGGAGCTTCTTGGCGAGGCCTGTCAGACGCTCGGGGGACGGCAGTTGCGCGACGGGCAGCCATGGGGAGATGCGTAGCAGGAAGCAGAGCTCGGACTTGTAGACATTGCCGATCCCGGCGAGGTTGCGCTGGTCGAGCACGGCGTCGCCGACGGCCCGGGCGGGGTCGGCGAGCAGGCGGCGGACGGCCTCCGCCGCATCCCAGCCGGGGCCGAGCAGATCGGGGCCCAGGTGGCCGACGACCGTGGCCTCGTCGGCGGTGCGCAGCAGGTCCAGGGCGGGCAGGCGGTAGCCGACGGCGACAGCGGACGCGGTGCCGAGGACCGCGCGGACCTGGTGCTCCGGTCCGCCGCGCCGGCGCTCCCCGGGGGCGTGGATCCGCCAGGAACCGTCCATGCCGAGATGCGAGTGCAGCGTGAGGCCGTCCTCGGTGCGAGCGAGCAGGTGCTTGCCGCGCGGCACCACCTCGGTGATGCGACGGCCGGTCAGGTCGGCCGTCGCCAGGGCGGGGACGCGCAGGTCGCACCGGGTCAACAGCTGTCCCGCCAGGGCGCGGTGGAGGTCCCGGGCGGTGCGCCAGACGGTGTCTCCTTCGGGCATGCGGCTTCTCCTCCGCGGTCAGGGCGCGCGCAGGCGCAGGCCCTTGGGGGTGGCGTGGAAGCCCGCGGACTCCAGCAGGGCGCCCAGCGGGGACGTCAGCGCCGGGGCGCCGTTGATGCGCTCCACCGTCACCGTGCCCAGCGCGCCCGCCCGGGCCGCCTCGGCCAGGGCGGCGGCCGCTTCGCGCAGACCGGGGTCCTCGCCGTGCGCCTCCTCGGCGCCCTCCTCCTGGGGCCAGGCGAGCACGGTCCTGCCGCCGCGCTCGACGTAGAGGGCGAGGGCTCCGTCGAGGAGGACGACCAGGGAACCCGCCTTGCGGCCCGGCTTGTGGGAGGCGCCGGCGGGCGGATCGGGCCACGGCAGCGCCGCGCCATAGGCGTTGGCCGGGTCGGCCGCGGCGAGCACGACGGCCCGGCGACGGGCCGGCCGCGCAGGATCCGGGCCGCTCTCCGGGTACGCGGCGCCGCCGCGCTCGCGGGCCGTGCCGACGGCGCGCAGCCGGTCCACCGCGCCGTCCATCGCGAACTGGGCCGCCCCCAGGCCCTCGACGACGTATCCGCGGCGGGCCTGGCCGCTCTCCTCGAACGCGGCCAGCACCCGGTACGCGGCGGAGAACCCGCCCTCGACGCCCTCGGCGGCGACCGCGCCGCGCGTCACCACGCCGTGCCGGTCGAGGAGCGTGCGGGCCAGGGCGTGGGCCCGGTGGGTGGGGTCGGGCTCGCGCTCGGGGAGCAGTGACCAGCGGCCCGCGACCGTCGGCGGTCCGCCGCGGGAGGCGGTGGGCCGGGGGACCGCGCCTGTACGGCCGAGGAAGGCGCCGTACCGGCCCCGGGGGACGGAGCGCCGCGCGCGGTGCGCCGTGGCACCGGCCGTGCGGCCCGAGCCGAGGAGGGCGCGGAGCGGGGCCAGCGTGTCGTTGGTGAGCCGGCCGGACCAGGCGAGATCCCAGACGGCCTCGGCGATCCGGGCGTCGCTGCCGGAGGCGTCCCCGCTGTCGGCGCCCGCGGCGCGGACCCGCTCGGCGATCTGCCGGAAGAACAGGCCGTAGCCGCCGGAGAGGGCGTCGAGGACGGCCTCGTGCAGCGGCGAGAGCTCCAGCGGGTGCGGTGGGGGGAGCAGCAGGGGCGCGGTGTCGGCCGGCAGCAGTGCGACCCAGCCGTCCTTGCCGGGGAGGGCGCCGGCCCCGGCCCAGACGACCTCGCCCGCCGCAGTGAGCTCGTCGAGCAGTGCCGGGGCGTAGTCCGCGACCCGGGCGGGCAGGACGAGCTTCTCCAGTGCCGAGGCGGGGACCGGAGCGCCCTGCAACTGCTCGACGGCGCGCAGCAGTCCGTCGATGCCGCGCAGGCTGCTGCTCCCGACGTGCTGCCACTGGGGGAGGAAGGCGGCGAGCGCGGCGGGCGGCACCGGCTCCATCTCCTGCCGGAGCGCCGCCAGGGAGCGGCGGCGCAGCCGGCGCAGCACGGCGGCGTCGCACCACTCCTGGCCGATGCCCGCGGGGTGGAACTCCCCTTGGACGACCCGGCCGTTCGCCGCCAGGCGGTGCAGCGCGCCGTCGGTCACGGCCGTGCCGAGGCCGAACCGGGCGGCGGCCCCGGCCGAGGTGAACGGGCCGTGGGTGCGGGCGAAGCGGGCCAGGAGGTCCCCGAGCGGATCCTTGACCGGCTCCGTGAAGGCCTCGGGGACGCCGACGGGCAGGGCGGTGCCGAGGGCGTCGCGCAGCCGTCCCGCGTCCTCGACGGCCGACCAGTGCTCCTGCCCGGCGATGCGGACGCGCAGGGCGCGGCGGGCGTCGGACAGCTCCTGCACCCAGGCCGGCTCGGCGCCCCGCGCGGCCAGTTCGGCGTCGGTGAGGGGGCCGAGGAGGCGCAGCAGATCGGCGACGCCCTCGGCGTCCTTGGCCCTGCGGTCCTCGGTGAGCCACTGCAGCTCGCGCTCCAGCTCGGCGAGGACCTCGGGGTCGAGCAGCTCGCGGAGCTCGGCCTGGCCCAGGAGTTCGGCCAGCAGGCGCGAGTCGAGGGACAGGGCGGCGGCGCGCCGCTCGGCCAGGGGGGAGTCGCCCTCGTAGAGGTACTGGGCGACGTAGCCGAAGAGCAGTGAGCGGGCGAAGGGGGAGGGCTCGGGGGTGGTGACCTCGACCAGCCGGACGCGGCGGGCCTCGACATCCCCCATGAGCTCGGCCAGTCCGGGGACGTCGAAGACGTCCTGGAGGCATTCGCGGACGGCTTCCAGGACGATGGGGAACGAGCCGAACTCGCTCGCGACCTGCAGCAGTTGGGCGGCGCGCTGGCGCTGCTGCCACAGCGGCGTGCGCCGCCCGGGGCTGCGGCGCGGCAGCAGCAGGGCGCGGGCGGCGCACTCGCGGAAGCGGGAGGCGAACAGGGCCGAGCCGCCCACCTGTTCGGTGACGATCCGGTCGACCTCGGCCTTGTCGAAAGTGACGTCGGCGGCGCCGACGGGGGACTGCTCCGCGTCGTACTCCGTGCCCTGGCGGGCCGGGTCCGCGTCCAGCAGGTCCAGGCCCATCAGGTCGGCGTCGGGCAGGCGCAGCACGATGCCGTCGTCGGCGTGCATCACCTGGGTGTCCATGCCGAAGCGCTCGGCGAGCCGGGCCCCCAGGGCCAGGGCCCAGGGGGCGTGCACCTGGGCGCCGAAGGGGGAGTGGACGACGACGCGCCAGTCGCCCAGCTCGTCGCGGAACCGCTCGACGACGATGGTCCGGTCGTCCGGCACGTGGCCGCAGGCGCGGCGCTGCTCGTCGAGGTACGACAGGACGTTGTCCGCCGCCCAGGTGTCGAGCCCGGCGGCGGTGAGGCGCTCGCGGGCCGCCCCGGGCGCGTGGCCGCCGATCTCGCGCAGGAACGCGCCGAGCGCGCGGCCGAGTTCGAGCGGGCGGCCCAGCTGGTCGCCCTTCCAGAACGGCAGCCGGCCCGGGGTGCCGGGGGCGGGGGTGACCAGGACCCGGTCGCGGGTGATGTCCTCGATGCGCCAGGAGGTGGTGCCCAGGGTGAAGACATCGCCGACGCGGGACTCGTAGACCATCTCCTCGTCCAGCTCGCCGACGCGCCCGCCGCCCTTCTTGGGGTCGGCGCCCGCCAGGAAGACCCCGAAGAGGCCGCGGTCGGGGATGGTGCCGCCGGAGGTGACGGCGAGCCGCTGGGCCCCGGGCCTGCCGGTGACCGTGTTCGCCACCCGGTCCCACACCAGGCGCGGGCGCAGCTCCGCGAAGGCGTCGGACGGATAGCGCCCCGCGAGCATGTCGAGCACGCCGGTGAACGCGGACTCGGGCAGTGCGGCGAAGGGGGCTGCGCGGCGCACCACGGCCAGCAGCTCCTCCACGTCCCACACGTCCATGGCGGACATGGCCACGATCTGCTGGGCGAGCACGTCCAGCGGATTGGCCGGGACGCGCAGGGCTTCGATGGACCCCTGGCGCATCCGCTCGGTCACCACGGCGGCCTGCACCAGGTCGCCGCGGTACTTGGGGAAGACGACGCCGGTGGAGACCGCGCCGACCTGGTGGCCCGCGCGGCCGACGCGCTGCAGCCCGGAGGCGACGGAGGGGGGCGATTCGACCTGGACGACCAGATCCACCGCGCCCATGTCGATGCCCAGTTCCAGGCTGGAGGTGGCCACCACGGCGGGCAGCCGGCCGGCCTTCAGATCCTCCTCGACCAGCGCCCGCTGCTCCTTGGACACCGAGCCGTGGTGCGCGCGGGCGAGCAGCGCGGGCGCTCCCTTGGCGGCGCCGGACTCGGCCATCAGCTCGGCGGGGGAGTGGTGCTCGGGAAGGGGCTCGCCCGTCGTCCGCTCGTAGGCGATCTCGTTGAGCCGGTTGCACAGGCGCTCGGCGAGGCGGCGGGAGTTGGCGAAGACGATCGTGGAGCGGTGGGCCTGGACGAGGTCGGCGATGCGCTCCTCGACGTGGGGCCACACCGACGGCTTCTCCTTGCCGTCACCGCCGTCCTGCACCGGCGAGCCGCCGAGCTCGCCGAGATCCTCGACCGGCACCACGACGGAGAGGTCGAACTCCTTGCCGGACGGCGGCTGGACGACCTCCACCCGGCGCTGCGGGGACAGGAAGCGGGCCACCTCGTCCACCGGGCGCACCGTCGCGGACAGGCCGATCCGGCGGGCGGGCCGGGGCAGCAGGAGGTCCAGGCGCTCCAGGGACAGGGCGAGATGGGCGCCGCGCTTGGTCCCGGCGACGGCGTGCACCTCGTCGAGGATCACGGTCTCCACGCCCTTGAGCGCCTCCCGGGCCGCGGAGGTGAGCATCAGGAACAGCGACTCGGGCGTGGTGATCAGGATGTCCGGCGGCCGGGTGACCAGCGCGCGGCGTTCGGCGGCCGGGGTGTCGCCGGAGCGGATGCCGACGCGGATCTCCGGCTCCGGCAGATCCAGGCGCACCGACTCCTGGCGGATGCCGGTGAGGGGGCTGCGCAGATTGCGCTCGACGTCCACCGCGAGCGCCTTGAGCGGGGAGACGTACAGCACGCGGCAGCGCTTGCCGCGCTCGGCGGGCGGCGGCGTGCTCGCCAGCCGGTCCAGGGAGGCGAGGAAGGCGGCCAGCGTCTTGCCGGAGCCCGTGGGCGCGACGACCAGGACGTCCGAGCCCTCCCCGATCGCGCGCCAGGCGCCGGCCTGGGCGGCCGTGGGCGCGGTGAAGGCTCCCGTGAACCATGCGCGGGTCGCGGGGGAGAAGCCTGAAAGCGCCGAGGACGGGTCCCCCGCAGTCGCCGACGCCGTGTCGTTCGCCATGCACCCCATCGTGCACCGGGCCACTGACAATGCCCCGTCCGCGCAGGCCGGAGGCGGTTTCCGGGGTGGCGCCCGGGGCCGGGAGGCCGCGTCGTGTCACACGGGGCGGCCGTGGGCGCGCAGGGTGAGGAGGGCGTCGATGGTCGCCCTCGGGCGGCACTCCAGGGCCGTGCCGGGCGCCCACGCGCGCCAGTTGACGGGCCAGCCGCCGTCGGTCTCCTGCGCGGCGGCCAGGAAGTCGAGAGAACGTTCCATCTCGGCGTCGGTGAACCAGGACCGGGCCACCGAGCCGGGGGTCCGTGCGAAGTCGTGCGGGTAGTGGTGCTCGCCCGGCGCATAGCCCTCGGGGAGGGGGTACTCGGCCGCCCGGTCCGGTTCCAGGACGGCCAGTCGCCGCTCCCGGACGGTGCGGCCCAGCCGCTCGGCGGCGGCCCGGGCGCGGTCCCGGTCGGGGACCCCGTCGAGGAAGGCCACGGCCGCCTCGACCTCGTACGGATGGGTCCTGGCGCCGCGCGTGATGGCCTCGACCGCGGCCCAGCAGAAGTCCGTGGCCCGGAACAGCCAGGCGTGCCACACCTCGTTGCGGTGCAGGAGGCCGACCACCGGACCGGTGGCCAGCAGGTCGCTGGGAGGGTCGTCGATCACGGGGATCCAGGGGGCCGCGGGGTAGCCGCGCAGCGACGGGTGGAGTGCGGGCAGCGCACCGTCCTGCGTGGAGACCGCCGTCAGATAGCGGCACACGCGCTCGACCCGCCGGTCGCCGCAGCGGCCGATCTCGTCCAGCACGCGCAGCGCGTGCGCGGTGTGCAGCGGCTGGCTCACCGGGCCGCGCAGGTCGGGTTCCAGGGCGTGCCCGTAGCCGCCGTCGTCGCCGAGGTAGGCCGACAGGGCCGCTTCGACCGCGTCCGCACCGCCGTCGAGGAAGTGGAACGCGAATCTGCGCTGTTCCAGGACGCGGGCGGTGAGCCAGACGAACTGCTCGGCACGGGCTGCGGCGGATGCTCCGGAGGGGGCCATGGACAAGACCGTAGGGGGCGCGGCGGCGCCCGGCAGCGGCTCGTGCCCGGCTGCACTCTCAGGGGCGGGATACTGGGTCCATGCGGTTGACGGTCTTCTGGCAGCGGATGGCGGATCATTTCGGCGCGGTGTACGCCGACTCCTTCGCGCGCGATCACGTGATGTCCGAGCTCGGCGGGAGGACCGTGCACCAGGCGCTGGACGCCGGCTGGAACGCCAAGGACGTGTGGCGCGCGGTGTGCAGGACGATGGAGATCCCCGAGCACTGACACCGGCCGGAGGGGCGGCGGCTCGGGGTGTTCGGGGGTATTTCGCCCTGTAGGTCAGACTTGCTCCGTGGCAGCCACCGACGACACCTCCCCGGACGACTCCCGACCGACCCGGCCCGGCGACGGCGCGCGCATGCCGCGCTGGCTGCCCCGGGCGGTCGTGGTGACGCTCGCCCTGTTCGCCTGCTTCCAGCTGGGCGTCTGGGCCTTCCACCAGCTCCTCGGGCTGCTGGTCGACATCCTGATCGCGTTCTTCCTGGCGCTCGCCGTCGAGCCCGCAGTGGACCGGATGGCCGCGCGCGGCATGCGGCGCGGTGCGGCGACCGGACTGGTCTTCCTCGGGATCGCCCTGGTGTTCACCGCGTTCTTCGCCATGCTGGGCTCGATGCTCGCCGGGCAGATCCAGAACATCGTGGAGAACTTCCCCGCCTATCTGGACGCGGTGATCGGCTGGCTCAACCGGACGTTCCACACCAGGCTCTCCCGCGTCGAGATCCAGTCGAGCCTGCTGCACTCCGACTGGCTGCAGAAGTACCTGCGCAACAGCGCCGGCGGGGTGCTCGACGTCTCGGCCACCGTCCTCGGCGGACTCTTCCAGCTGCTGTCCGTGGCGCTGTTCTCGTTCTACTTCGCGGCCGACGGCCCCCGGCTGCGCCGTGCTCTGTGCTCCGTCCTCCCGCCGCACCGGCAGACCGAGGTGCTGCGCGCCTGGGAGCTCGCGGTGGCCAAGACGGGCGGCTACATCTACTCGCGCGCCCTGATGGCGCTCGTCTCCGGCATCGCGCACTACGTCCTGTTCGTGGTCCTGGGCGTGCCCTACGCCCCGGCGCTCGCGATCTGGGTCGGACTGGTGTCGCAGTTCATCCCGACCATCGGCACCTATCTCGCGGGAGCACTGCCGATGCTGCTCGCCTTCACCGTCGACCCCTGGTACGCGGTGTGGGTGCTCGCCTTCGTCGTGGTCTACCAGCAGTTCGAGAACTACGTGCTGCAGCCGCGCATCACCGCCAGGACCGTGGACATCCACCCGGCCGTCGCCTTCGGCTCGGTGATCGCGGGTACGGCGCTGCTCGGTGCGGTGGGCGCGCTCGTCGCGATCCCCGCGACGGCGACGCTGCAGGCGTTCCTCGGGGCGTACGTGAAGCGGTACGAACTCGTCGACGGAGCGGCCGCGGCGGCCGGGGACGGGCCGCGGCGGCCCGGCGGACCGGGGGACGAGGGCCGTCCGCCGGCCCTCGTACGGATGTTCAGGGCGCTCCGGAGGCGGTGATTCCGGGCCCGGCGAGGCGCGCTTGACAGCAAAATCGAACATCCATTCTCATGGACTTCCCTGAGCCGCGGAACCGAGTTTTCCACAGGCCGGGGCGACGCCCGGGCCCGTTGTCAGTGGCAGGCGCTAGCGTCGTGGACGTGAAGCGATCGACTCAAGCAAACCGGGTGGAACCCATGGCAGGCACGGACCGCGAGAAGGCGCTGGACGCCGCGCTCGCACAGATTGAACGGCAATTCGGCAAGGGCGCGGTCATGCGCCTGGGCGAGCGGCCGAACGAGCCGATCGAGGTCATCCCCACGGGCTCGACGGCCCTCGACGTCGCCCTCGGCGTCGGCGGACTGCCGCGCGGCCGCGTGGTGGAGGTCTACGGGCCGGAGTCCTCCGGCAAGACCACCCTCACCCTGCACGCGGTGGCCAACGCCCAGCGCGCAGGCGGCACGGTGGCCTTCGTGGACGCCGAGCACGCTCTCGACCCCGAGTACGCCAAGAAGCTCGGGGTGGACATCGACAACCTGATCCTGTCCCAGCCGGACAACGGCGAGCAGGCTCTGGAGATCGTCGACATGCTGGTCCGCTCCGGCGCGCTCGATCTGATCGTCATCGACTCCGTGGCGGCCCTGGTGCCGCGCGCGGAGATCGAGGGCGAGATGGGCGACTCGCACGTGGGTCTCCAGGCCCGGCTGATGAGCCAGGCGCTCCGGAAGATCACCAGCGCGCTGAACCAGTCCAAGACCACCGCCATCTTCATCAACCAGCTCCGCGAGAAGATCGGCGTGATGTTCGGCTCCCCGGAGACCACGACCGGTGGCCGCGCGCTCAAGTTCTACGCCTCGGTGCGTATCGACATCCGCCGCATTGAGACCCTGAAGGACGGCACGGAGGCGGTCGGCAACCGCACCCGCTGCAAGGTCGTCAAGAACAAGGTCGCGCCCCCCTTCAAGCAGGCCGAGTTCGACATCCTCTACGGCCAGGGCATCAGCCGCGAGGGCGGCCTGATCGACATGGGCGTGGAGCACGGCTTCATCCGCAAGGCCGGTGCCTGGTACACCTACGAGGGCGACCAGCTCGGCCAGGGCAAGGAGAACGCCCGCAACTTCCTCAAGGACAACCCCGACCTCGCCAACGAGATCGAGAAGAAGATCAAGGAGAAGCTCGGCGTGGGCATCCGGCCCGAGGCGCCGGAGGCCGAGCCCGGCGCGGACGCCGCCGCGAGCGAGCCCGCCAAGTCCGTCCCGGCCCCGGCCAAGGCCACGGGCAAGGCCGCCAAGGCCACGGCCAAGAGCTAGCCCGCCATGTCCGGAACGAGGACGTGGCGAGCCGGCCGGCCGGAGCCGCATGCGGGCGACCGTACGGACGGCGGCGCCCCCGACCCGTCGAGGGCCGGGGACGGGGCGCCCCCGTCACCGGAGGAGCAGGCGCGGGCGATCTGCCTGCGCCTGCTCACCGGATCCCCCCGCACCCGCAGACAGCTCGCTGACGCCCTGGCCAAGCGCGGCATACCGGCCGAGGCGGCCGAGGAGGTGCTCTCCCGGTTCGAGGACGTCGGGCTGATCGACGACGCGGCCTTCGCCGGGGCCTGGGTGGAGTCCCGGCACCGCGGCCGCGGGCTGGCCCGCCGTGCCCTGGCGCGCGAACTGCGCACCAAGGGCGTGGACTCCGCGCTGATCGACGAGGCGGTGGGGCAGCTCGACCCCGAGCAGGAGGAGCACACGGCCCGCGAGCTGGTCGAGCGCAAGCTGCGCGGCACCCGCGGCATGGACCGCGAGAAGCGGCTCCGTCGTCTCGTCGGAATGCTGGCCCGCAAGGGGTACTCCGAGGGCCTCGCCCTGCGCGTGGTGCGCCGGGCCCTCGAAGAGGAGGGCGAGGACCCCGAGCTGCTCGAGCACTACCTGCCCGGCGACTGACCCCTGCCCGGAATCCGGCCACCCTCCGGCGGCGTCCCGTCCCCGGAGGGCCGGGGCGGCTGCACCGGCAGTCCCGCCGCACGCCACGCCCGGAAGCCTCCGGTCACGTCCGTGGCGTGCCGCAGCCCGAGCCGGTGCAGGGAGACCGCCGCCAGGCTGGAGGCGTACCCCTCGTCGCAGATGACGACCACGCGCAGATCATGGCCGGTGGCCTCGGCCGCACGGTGGGCGCAGGCCGGGTCCAGCCGCCACTCCAGCTCGTTGCGCTCCACCACCAGCGCCCCCGGGATCGTGCCGTCCCGTTCCCGCAGTGCCGCATAGCGGATGTCGACCAGCAGCCCGCCCCCGGCCTGGACGGCAGCCGCTTCCGCCGGTTCGAGCCGGTCGAGCCCCGCCCGGGCCTCGGCCAGCAGTTCCTCCACCCTCATGCCCACTCCTGTGCCCACTCGACCTGCTCCAGCCTGAGCACCTGCCCACTGCGGTGATAACGCCGCATCATCGGCAGCGGCGGGTAATAGGCGTGCACGGACACCGCGTGCTCCGCCGAGGCGTTGAACACCTGGTGCACGTGGTGCGGCCCGAAGGCCCGCCCGCTGCCGCCCTCCAACTGCTGCTCACGGTCGATGCCGTCGGCGAGTTCCAGCAGCTTCCAGCCCTCGGTGGGCAGCCGGGCGGCGAGCGACTGCTCGGTCAGCCGGCCCGCCGCCGTGGCGAAGGCGCCGTACGAACCGCCGTGGTCGTGCCAGCCGGTGCCCGCACCGGGCGGCCAGCCGATGAGCCACGCCTCGCTGCCGCCCGGCCCCTCCAGGCGGATCCAGGTGCGCCCCTGAAGATCGAGCGGCAGCGAGGCGACGAGCTCCGCGTCGGCTGCGACGCGGCGCGCGAAGGTGAGAAGTTCCTTGGCCCGAGGCCGACTTGTCGGTGCTTCGGGTGCGGCGGGCACGGTGGAAGAAGGGAAGGGAGAAGACACAGGGACCGTCCTGGGTGATCGCGAGGGAAACGCGCAGCACCCGGCACCCGCAGGGGCGGACGTGCCGGCAGGGCGCGCAGGGAAGCGGATCAGCAGGACGGACGACAGACGCAGCCCGCATAGCGGACGAGGTCCAGATGGACCCTCCGCCAGAAGAGCATGCTGCCGCTGTCGGTCACACTCCGGACTCAACCATGACGGAACGGGCGGGTCAACGGTTGGCCGTAGCCTCACTGGCCGCCCCGCCGGCCGCCTCCTCGTGCTCCTCGGGCACGGAAGTCGCCGGACCGCCCGCTGCTCCGCCCCTGGCGGCGTCCGCGCACGCGTACAGCTCCGCGGGCCGCACCCCGGCCAGCGCCGCCACCAGATGCCCGTCCGGGCGCACCACCAGCACGGTGTGCGCGGCAGCTCCCGGATAGCCTTCGGCGACCAGCAGTTCGGCCCGCATGGGCAGCGCGGAGACCGCCGCCGCGAGCCGCGGCATCAGCCCCGCCCCGAGCCAGTGCCGCCGCTCCCACACCCCCGTCCCCGGGGCCACCAGAACCACCAGCAGATCGCCGCCGAGCCGCTCGTGCAGCAGGACTTCCGCCCCTTCCGGATCCGTCACCGGCACGTCGGCGACCCGCGCGCCCACCTCCGTCCCGACCGGCACGGCCCCCGCGGGCGGTGCGGCCGGCGTCAGGGGCGTACGGGCGTACACCGGCAGCGCGCCGAGCGCCCCGCGCCCCAAGTGGCCCTCGGTGAGAAGGAGATCGTGGGTGCGTGCGGCGCCCGGCACCATCGCGCGCCGCACGGTGCGCCATCCGCCCTCGGCGCGCACCGACGGCAGTGCGCGGTCGGCGGCGCGCAGCCGGGCCACGATCGTCGCCCGCCGCTCCGCCTGGTAGCTGTCGAGCAGCGCGTCCGAGGCGCCGTGGTGCCAGGCGAGTGCCAGCTTCCAGGCGAGGTTGCCGGCGTCCTGCAGCCCCTCGTCCAGGCCCTGGGTGCCCAGGGCTCCCAACAGGTGCGCGGCGTCCCCGGCGAGGAAGGTACGCCCGCTGCGCCAGCGGCGCGCGAGGCGGTGGTGCACGGCGTGCACCCCGGTGTCCAGCAGTTCGTATCCCGGCGTCTCGCCGCACCACAGCGCCAGCGAGTCGTCGATGTGGGCCAACAGGGCGTCGGGGGTGACCAGTCCGCCGTCCGGCGGCAACAGCCAGTCGAGCCGCCACACCCCGCCCGGCAGCGGGCGGGCGGTCACTTCGCAACCGCGCGGAGGCGCACGGTGCAGCACCGCCTCGCCCGGCCAGGGCAGTTCGGTACGCAGGGCCGCGACCGCGAACCGCTCCACGGCCGTGCGCCCGGGGAAGCGGGCACCGGTGAGCTTGCGGACCACCGAGCGGGCGCCGTCGCAGCCGATCAGGTAACTCGCCCGCCATGCCGTGCTGTTGTCGCTCCGGGTGCGTGCGGTGATGCCGGAGGCGTCCTGCGTCAGAATGGTCAGACGATGACCGCGGGCGATCGTCACGCCGTCGGCTCCGGCGAGCGCGGCCCGCAGCTCCCGCATGAGCGCGTGCTGGGGCAGGTGCAGCGGAGACGGTTCTTCCGGGGCCGGGCCGGCCGCCTCGTCCTCCTGCTCGGCATCTCCGGAGGCTCCGAACGGCATCTGCAGTGCCACGGTCCTGCGGTGCAGGGTCCGCCAGCCCGTCCACCGGGCGCCCTCCGTCGTGGCGCAGCCGAGCCGTTCCAGCAGGGAGGCGGTCTCCGGCCGCAGCACGACCGTACGGGCCGGGCGCCGCTCCTCGCGGTCCTCCTCCGCGGTCTCGTCCAGGACGACCACGGGGACCTCGTACCGGGCGAGAGCCAGGGCCAGGGTGAGACCGACCGGCCCGGCGCCGACGACGATCACCGGGTCCACGGCGCAGCCCCCTGACGTGCGCGGCGGCGGCCGACGGTCCCTGCACCGGCGTGGTGCGTACGGGACGTACAGGGACTGCCAGGGGGAAAACGGTGCGCGATCACAGAACGTATGCAACCCATTGCTGCTGCTTGCGTCAAGTGATCAACGGCTTTGCCGCGGCGCGCCGTACGCGTGCGCCCCGCCGGTCCGGATGAACCGACGGGGCGTCAGTGGCGGCCGGGTCAGTCGGCCTTGGGGACGTCCGCGCCGGAGGCGCCCGGGCCGCCTCCGGCGGCGCTGTGCCCGGGATCGGCCATGACGGTCGCACCGGTGGCGGCCAGGGGAGGCGGAGTTCCCTTGCGCGAGCGCTTCGTGCGCCGTTCGACCCATGTGGCGACGGACGACAGTGCCAGGCACAGCAGTACGTAGATCGAGCCGAAGACGATGACCATGGGGATGAAGGCGTAGACGCCGTTCACCGGGGGTGTCTGCTGGGCGAAGGACTTGCCGACGAACAGCAGTTCCTCGTAGAGGATGATGAAGCCGAGCGAGGTGTCCTTGAGGGTGACCACGAGCTGGCTGATGATCGAGGGCAGCATGGTGCGCACGGCCTGCGGGACGAGCACGTTCGTCATCACCTGGGTCTTGCGCAGCCCGAGCGCGGAGGCCGCCTCGCTCTGGCCCCTGGGCACGGCGTTGATGCCGGACCGGAAGATCTCCGCCTGCACCGAGCCGTTGTAGAGCGTGAGGCCGATGACCAGGGCCCACATCGGGTCGGAGGTGAAGACCGCTGCATACAGCAGGAAGATCATGATGAGCAGCGGCATGGCCCGGAAGAATTCCACGAGCACGGTGGCCGCCCAGCGCACCGGTTTGTGGTCCGACAGCCGGGCGGTGGCCAGCACAGCACCCAGCACGAGCGACAGGACGGCGGCGATGGCGAACGTCTTGAGCGTGGTCAGCAGGCCGTCGACGATCCGCTGCTGGGTGTCGGTGTACTCGTAGGCGCTCCACAGCCCGCTCTGGAACTGCCCCGTGGCGTCCAGCCGGTAGACGACGAAGGCGATGAGGCCGAGCAGCACGGCAGTGGCCAGGACACCGTAGATCCGGTTGCGCGCCCGCGCCCTGGGGCCGGGGACGTCGTAGAGGACGCTGGTGCTCATCGGGCCACCGCCAGCCGGTTCTCCAGCAGCCGGAAGAGGCCGCTGATGGTGAATGTGATGATGATGTAGCAGAGCGCGATCCACAGGAAGATCACGTAAATGTTGTAGCCCGCCGCGGCGTTGAGGGTCTTCTGCACGGAGCCGAGTTCGCTGACGTTGAAGCCGGAGGCGATGGCGGTGTTCTTGGCGAGGGCGATCAGCAGGCTGCCGATGGGAGGTATCGCGGTGCGGGTGGCCTGGGGGAGCACGATCTGCGTCAGCGTCTGGCCGAAGGTCATCCCGATCGAGCGGGCGGCCTCCGCCTGGCCCACCGGCACGGCGTTGATACCGGAGCGGACGGCCTCGCAGATGAACGCCGAGGTGTAACACCCCAGAGCCAGCACGGCCAGCCAGAAGGAATCCCACCCCTTCAGGCCGAGCGCCGGCAGCCCCAGGGTGACGGCGAGGAAGAGCAGCACCAGCGGGGTGTTGCGCAGGAGCGTCACCCACGCCGTGCCGAACGCGCGCAGTGCCGGCACCGGAGAGACGCGGAACGCCGCGACGAGGGTGCCCAGCACCAGGGCGAGCAGCGCGCTGAGCGCCGTCAGTTCGACGGTGCCGAGAAACCCTTCGCGGAACATCGCGAAGTTGTCCGACAGAACGTTCACATCAACTCTCCGGGAATCGCGTGCTGCCGGTCAGTACCGCTCGATCGCGGGCGGCGTGGGCGCCGGAGTGCCGGAGAGCCCCAGCGTGGCGTCGTACGCCTTCTTCCAGTCGCCGTTCTTCTCGTGCGCCTCGATGGCCTTGTCCACCGCCTCGCGCAGCGCCGTGTCGCTCTTCTTCAGGCCGACGCCGTAGGGCTCCTTGGAGAAGGGCTCGCCGACGACCTTCAGTGCGCCCTTGTTCTCGGCGGCGTAGCCCTTGAGGATCGCGTCGTCCGTCGTGACCGCGTCCACCGTGCCGTTGACGAGGTCCTGGACGCACAGCTGGTAGCCCTGCTGCGCCTTGGCCTCGGCCACGCCGTACTTGGGCTCCTTGATGCGCTGGAGCGGCGTCGAACCGGTCGCCGAGCAGACCTTCTTGCCCTTCAGGTCCTCCGGTCCCTTGACGGAGCTGTCGGCCTTCACCAGCAGGGCCTGGCCGGCGATGTAGTACGGACCGGCGAAGCCGACCTGCTTCTTGCGCTCGTCGTTGATGGTGTACGTGCCGACGTACAGATCGACGCCGCCGCTCGCGATCTGCGTCTCACGGGCCTCCGAGGGCACCGTCTTGAACGTGATGTGCTTCTCGTCGAACCCCAGATCGGCCGCGATCATCCGGGCGATCTCCACGTCGAAGCCGGTGCGCTTCTTGGTGCCCGGGTTCTCGTAACCCAGGCCGGGCTGGTCGGCCTTGGTGCCGATCGTGATGGTCTTGCCCTTGATCTTCTCGAAGACCGACGACCCCTTGACATCGGCCGAGGTGTTCACCGGATACGTCGGCACCGCCGGGGCCGACGCGCCGCCGGACGCCTTGTCGGTCTTGTCGTCGTTCGGGCTGCCCGACTTGCCGCACGCGGTCGCGGACGCGGCGAGCGCCAGCACCACGACGGCCGCTGCGGCGGTATTGCGGAGCTTCATGAAGAACTTCCTTTGCGTCTGCGGGCGTTGCCCGGCCTTCGGTGCGGCGGGGAGTGGCACAGCGAGGAGAAGCACAAGGGAGGTTTGGAACGGACCGTCCGCAGAAGGGCGGAGGGCTCGGACGGAGCGGTCAGTGGTGCAGGATCTTCGACAGGAAGTCCTTGGCGCGGTCGCTGCGGGGGTTGCTGAAGAACCGGTCCGGGCGTGCTTCCTCGACGATCCGGCCGTCCGCCATGAACACCACCCGGTGTGCGGCGGAGCGTGCGAAGCCCATCTCGTGGGTGACGACGACCATCGTCATGCCGTCCCGGGCGAGCTGCTGCATGACCTCCAGGACCTCGTTGATCATCTCCGGGTCCAGCGCCGAGGTCGGCTCGTCGAAGAGCATCACCTTGGGGTCCATGGCCAGCGCCCGGGCGATCGCGACCCGTTGCTGCTGTCCGCCGGAGAGCTGCGCGGGGTACTTGTCCGCCTGGCCGCCCACGCCGACCCGCTCCAGCAGGGTGCGGGCGGTGGCCTCGGCCTCCTTGCGGTCTTTCCTGCGGACCTTGGTCTGCCCCAGCGTCACGTTCTCCAGAACGGTCTTGTGGGCGAAGAGGTTGAACGACTGGAAGACCATCCCCACGTCCGCCCGCAGCCGCGCCAGTTCCTTCCCCTCCTGGGGCAGCGGCCGGCCGTCGACCGTGATGGAGCCGGAGTCCGTGGTCTCCAGCCGGTTGATCGTCCGGCACAGCGTCGACTTGCCGGACCCCGAGGGGCCGATGACCACCACGACCTCACCGCGCGCGATGGTCAGATCGATGTCCTGGAGCACATGCAGCGCGCCGAAGTGTTTGTTGACCTTGCTCAGGACGACCAGTGCATCCGCGGCAGGAGCCGCGTCCTTGGTCACCGATACCTCGCTCATCGGCGTTCCTCGCTCCGTCCTCCTCGGTTGGGGAGGACCCTAATGAGCCGCAACGACCAGCGTCATTACATCTGAGCTGAAATTGAGCATAACGATCCGGCTTCGAGCGGACGTCATGTGGACACAGGGTCTCCTGTCGTACAGGGGTACCGGCTGCATAACGGAAGGCCCCCGGCGGGCAGAACCCTCTTGACGCACCGGGCATCCATCGGCGTGGATGCGGTGTTGCCGCACCAGCCGCGCGGAGGGCCGATGAGACTGCTGCTCGTGGAGGACGACGATCATGTCGCCGCTGCCCTGTCGGCCGTCCTCGCCCGGCACGGCTTCGACGTCACCCATGCCCGCAGCGGCGAGGAGGCGCTCCAGGCCCTGCTGCCCGCGACGGGCGTGCCGTTCGGGGTCGTCCTGCTCGACCTCGGGCTGCCCGGACAGGACGGCTTCGAGGTCTGCGACAGGATCCGCAAGCGCACGGCCACGCCCGTCATCATGGTCACGGCCCGGGCGGACACCCGCTCGAAGATCCACGGCCTGAACCTCGGAGCCGACGACTACGTGGTCAAGCCCTACGACACCGGGGAGTTGCTCGCGCGCATCCACGCCGTCGCCCGGCGCACACCGCCTGCCGAGAGCCCCCCGGCCGGGCAGCACGACTCCGGCGGGCCGAATGCGCTGCGACTGGGGCCCGTCACCATCGAGGTGCCCACCCGCCGTGTCGCCGTGAACGGCACCGCCGTCCCGCTCACCCGCAAGGAGTTCGATCTGCTGGCGCTGCTCGCCCAGCGCCCCGGAGTGGTCTTCCGGCGCGAGCAGATCATCAGCGAGGTGTGGCGCACCAGTTGGGAGGGGACCGGACGCACGCTCGAGGTGCACGTGGCTTCGCTCCGCTCCAAGCTGCAGATGCCCGCGCTCATCGAGACGGTCCGGGGCGTCGGCTACCGGCTCGTCGTCCCGGCGTGAGGGCCGTACCCACCCGTGCGCACCCGACTGCTGCCGCTGCTCATCGTCCTCATGGCAGGCGTGCTGCTCGCCCTCGGCCTGCCGCTCGGCGCCGGCATGGCCGCCGTGCAGCAGCAGCGCGTGGTCGTCGACCGGATCGACGACACCGCCCGCTTCGCCGCGCTCGCACAGTTCGTCACCACCAGTGCCGTCGAACCCGCTGCGGCGGCGGACGAACGGCTGCGCACCCTGCAGGCCGAACTCGCCCGCTACCAAGACCTCTACGGCATACGGGCCGGTGTCTTCTACCGCAACAGCAAGGCCATGGCCGTCGCCCCCGCCGACTGGTCCGTACCGCCCACCGGGGAGGGCGGCCAGGCCTTCCAGGAGGCCCTCGCGGGCCGTCGCAGCCACGACCCCCAGCAGGTCTGGCCCTGGCGGCCCAGTCGGCTCACCGTCGCGTCGCCCGTCATCCGGGACGGCGACGTCGTCGCGGTCGTCGTCACCGACTCGCCCACCGGGAGGCTGCGTTCACGGATCCTGCATCGCTGGCTGGTGCTCGCAGCCGGCGAGACCGCGGCCATGCTGGTGGCGGTCGGGGCCGCCTTCCGGCTCACCGGATGGGTGCTGCGCCCGGTCCGTACCCTCGACGCGGCCGCCCACGGCATAGCCACGGGCCGGATGAACTCCCGGGTGGCCGCCGACTCCGGACCGCCCGAACTGCGCCGCCTGGCCCGGTCGTTCAACGAGATGGCCGACAACGTCGAGAACGTCCTGGAACAGCAACGGGCGTTCGTCGCCGATGCCTCGCACCAGCTCCGCAACCCGCTCGCCGCACTGCTGCTGCGCATCGACCTGCTGGCGCTGGACCTCCCCGAGAGCCACGACGAGGTGGTCTCCGTGCGGACGGAGGGGCAGCGGTTGGCACACGTCCTGGACGGCCTGCTGGACCTTGCGCTGGCCGAGCACGCCGACGCGGATCTGCAGGTGACCGACATCGCCGAGCTCGTCCACGACCGGCTGGACGCCTGGACCCCCGTCGCCGTCCGGGAGGGCGTCGCGCTCGCCTATCGCGGGCCCGCCGCCGTGACCGGCTGGGCCGATCCGATCGCCCTCTCCAGTGCGCTCGACGCGGTCGTCGACAACGCCCTCAAGTTCACGCCTGCGGAGGCCCGCGTCGAAGTCGTCGTCGAGGCCGCGACCGACCGCATCACCGTCACCGTCGCCGACGAGGGGCCCGGCCTGGCCGACGACGAACTCGCCCGCATCGGCGACCGCTTCTGGCGCAGCAGCCGGCACCAGAACGTCTCCGGATCCGGTCTCGGCCTGTCCATCTCGCGCGCCCTTCTGGCCGCAGGCGGTGCCACCCTCTCGTACACCCGGAACGATCCCCGCGGACTGCGGGCGACCATCACGGTGCCGCGCACGGCGGGGGAGGACGTCAGGGCTTGACCGACACGTAATAGCGCCGCGCACCCGCGTGCAGCTGCACCGGGTCGGTGAAGACGGCCGTCCGGAGGTCCACTTTCTGTGCTGCGTGGACGTACATGCCGATGCGGTCGCGGCTTCGGATGACGGTCCGGGTGATGCCCTCGGTGAGCTCCGGGTCGGCGCTGTCCAGGGTCAGCAGGAGGTTCGCCACCGCGATGGTGTTCACCGCCCCGGCGGCGTGCAGCTCCGGATAGGCGTCCACCGGCATCACAGCGGCCCGGTAGAAACGCATCTGAGGGCCCTGAGCGTGCAGCGGGCCGATCAGGTCGCCGAGCTGGACCAGCCGGACGGGCGTTCTCTTGCCGAGCGATCCGATGGTGGTGGTGGGCAGCCCGCCGGACCAGAAGAACGCATCCAGCTCGCCGCTCTCCAGCAGCGCGGATGCCTTGTCGAGGCCGACCCGTACAGGCCTGATGTCCTTGTCGAAGTCGAGCCGCGCAGCGGCCAGCAGTCGTCGGCTGATCAGCTGGACGCCCGACTCGTCGGCGCCCACTCCGATGCGCAGCCCCTTCAGGTCCCGCGCGGACTGCACCGGCGAGTCCTTGCGGACCACGAGGTGTATGTAGTCGTCGTACAGCCGCGCACATGCGCGCAGCCGGCCGGCACCTGGCTGCTGCTCGTCCTGGTAGGCGGCCACCGCGTCGGAGGCGGCCAGGACGAAGTCGGCCCTGCCCGACGTGAGCAGCCGGATGTTGTCGGGCGAGCCCCGGCTGTAGCGGATGGTGACGTCCAGATCGGGCAGGTCCCGGGCCAGGTCCTCCTTCAGGAGCGCGCCGTACTTCGCGTACACGCCGCTCGGGGCGCCCGTCGCAACGGAGATCCGCCCGCCCGGCACCGGCCGCCGGTCCGACGGCAGCAGCCACCACACCAGCAGCACGAGCACCGCAGCGGCCACCGCGCCCGTCCTCAGGGGGCAGCGCCTGGCCGGATGCGGCGGTCGGGGAGCCATGGGCGGATCCTGCCAGTCCGCCCGGCGACCGGGAAGAGCGGCGAAGAAGCGGGGAGAGGCGGGGAGGGGCCGGGCAGACGGAAGAGGCGAGCTGTCCGGACGACCACGTACCCTGGTCGATTGAGATGAGTGCGAAGACATACGAGGTGCGCACCTACGGGTGCCAGATGAACGTCCATGACTCCGAGCGGCTGTCCGGCCTGCTGGAGGATGCGGGCTACGTCCGCGCGCCCGAGGGCACCGCCGAGGGTGACGCCGACGTCGTCGTCTTCAACACCTGCGCGGTGCGGGAGAACGCCGACAACAAGCTGTACGGCAATCTCGGCCGACTGGCCCCGATGAAGACGAAGCGGCCCGGCATGCAGATCGCCGTCGGCGGCTGCCTCGCCCAGAAGGACCGCGACACCATCGTCAAGCGGGCCCCCTGGGTCGACGTGGTCTTCGGCACGCACAACATCGGCAAGCTGCCCGTCCTGCTGGAGCGTGCCCGCGTCCAGGAAGAGGCGCAGGTCGAGATCGCCGAGTCGCTGGAGGCGTTCCCCTCGACGCTGCCGACGCGGCGCGAGAGCGCGTACGCGGCCTGGGTGTCCATCTCCGTCGGCTGCAACAACACCTGCACGTTCTGCATCGTCCCGGCGCTGCGCGGCAAGGAGAAGGACCGCCGCCCCGGCGACATCCTCGCCGAGGTCGAGGCGCTCGTCGCCGAGGGCGTCAGCGAGATCACCCTGCTCGGCCAGAACGTCAACGCCTACGGCTCCGACATCGGCGACCGCGAGGCGTTCTCCAAGCTGCTGCGCGCCTGCGGGAGGATCGAGGGCCTGGAGCGCGTCCGCTTCACCTCGCCGCACCCGCGCGACTTCACCGACGACGTGATCGCCGCCATGGCCGAGACGCCGAACGTGATGCCGCAGCTGCACATGCCGCTGCAGTCCGGCTCGGACACCGTGCTCAAGGCGATGCGCCGCTCGTACCGCCAGGACCGCTTCCTCGGCATCATCGAGAAGGTGCGCGCCGCCATGCCGGACGCCGCCATCTCCACCGACATCATCGTGGGCTTCCCCGGCGAGACCGAGGAGGACTTCGAGCAGACCATGCACGTCGTGCGCGAGGCACGCTTCGCGCAGGCCTTCACCTTCCAGTACTCCAAGCGCCCCGGCACGCCGGCCGCCGAGATGGACGGGCAGATCCCCAAGGAGGTCGTGCAGGCGCGCTACGAGCGTCTGGTGGCCCTCCAGGAGGAGATCTCCTGGGAGGAGAACAAGAAGCAGGTCGGCCGCACGCTGGAGGTCATGGTCGCCGAGGGCGAGGGCCGCAAGGACGATGCCACGCAGCGGCTGTCCGGCCGGGCCGCCGACAACCGCCTGGTGCACTTCGCCAAGCCCGACGAGCCGGTCCGCCCCGGTGACGTCGTCACCGTCGAGATCACCTACGCCGCACCGCACCACCTGCTCGCCGAAGGCCCCACCAAGGCCGTACGCCGCACGCGCGCGGGCGACGCGTGGGAGAAGCGCAACGCCGCGGAGGCGGCCAAGCCGCAGGGCGTGATGCTGGGCATCCCGACCATCGGCGCCCCCGCTCCCTCCCCGGCCCCGGCCTCCGCCGGCTGCGGCTGCGACTGATCCGCTCAGGCCGATTCCGCCCCGTCACCCGGCCCGCCACGGCGGAGCCCGGGCGGCGGGGCGTATCGTTCGCGGCATGCTCGTCGCCGCTGCCGTATGCCCCTGTCCGCCGCTGCTCGTCCCGGAGGTGGCCGCCGGTGCCGCGGCCGAGCTGGACGGGCTGCGGGCCGCCTGTCTCGACGCCGTGGCCGTGCTCGCCGCTGCCCGTCCCGACCGGCTGATCGTCGTCGGGCCCGCCGGACCGGAGGGCCGCAGCACGCACCCGCAGGGCTCAGTCGGTTCGTTCCGCGGCTTCGGCGTGGACATGCAGGTGCAGCTCGGGACCGGCGGACCCGCCGGCGAGCGCGAGCTGCCGACGTCCCTGGCCGTGGCCGCCTGGCTGCTGGGGCGCACGGGCTGGTCGGCCGCGCCCGTGGAGGGCCTGGCGGTCGAGGAGCCGCTGGAGCCCGGGCGCTGTCTGGAGCTGGGCCGGGAGCTGGCCGACGGCGCGGCGCGCACGGCACTGCTGGTGATGGGCGACGGCAGCGCCTGCCGGAGCCTGAAGGCCCCCGGCTATCTCGACGAGCGCGCCCAGCCCTTCGACGCGGAGGCGGCACGCGCCCTGGGAGCCGCCGACACCGCCGCACTGGCCGCGCTGGACGCACGGCTGGCCGCCGAGCTCCAGGCCGCCGGACGCGCCCCCTGGCAGGTGCTCGCGGGCGCGGCCGAGGGCACCGGGCTGAGCGGCGCGCTGCTCCACGACGAGGCGCCGTACGGCGTGGGCTACCTGGTGGCCGCCTGGTCCTGAGGGCGGACATGGCGACGGCCGCGGAGCACCTGCTCCACGGCCGTCCGCCTACGAGGTCTCAGGAGGTTCCGGAGCCCGTACCGCTGCCCTTCTCGCCGCTCTCGGCGAGCTTGCCGAGAGCGTCCTTGGCCTTGCCCGTGCCGGTCTCGATCTGGCTGCTGTACTTGCCCTTGGTCTTCTCGTCGACCGCCTTGGCAGCCTTCTCCAGCCCCTGCTCGATCTTGCCCCCGTGCTGCTGCGCGAGGTCTGCCGCCTTGTCCTTGAGCGGGTCGAGCTTCGCCTTGAGGTTGTCCAACAGACCCATGGGAACCGCCTTCGTCTTTCCTCGTTCAAGCCGTCATTTGCGGGCGCTCTCCCCGGCTTCGCTGTCGGCCGCCTGGTCCGCGGACTGCTGCTTGGGGATGTCCACTCCCTCGGCAGCCTCGTCCTCGGCGCCACCCTCGGCTTCGGCCGCCTGCTCCGGGGCTGCCTCCTCCGGCTTCGCTTCGGCCGTCTCGGCGGCGTCGGCGGATTCCGCCGTCAGAGTGGCAGCCGCGGCCTCTTCCGTTGACGCCGAGGACGACTTGCGGCGAAACCTTGAAAACACGCCCATATCTACTCCATAACCTTACTGGTGTGAGCGAAATCCCGCGCCGTCCGGAGCGCCTCATTGCGCCGCTCCTGGACACCGGTCCGTGAACCGGCTCTCGAAACCTCGCAACAGGCAACGAGGCCGTCGGCGTCGCGTCACGTCGCTCGTTCGTGGGGCACTCCCGATGTTTGGGACACTGAACCGGTGAAAAACGCAGTTCGCGCACCCCGGGTCATCGCCGTCGTCGGTCCCACGGCGGCCGGCAAGTCCGATCTGGGCGTGGCCCTGGCCCAGCACCTCGGCGGCGAGGTCGTCAACGCCGACTCCATGCAGCTCTACCGCGGCATGGACATCGGCACCGCCAAACTCACCGAGGCCGAGCGGCAGGGGGTGCCGCACCGCCTGCTCGACATCTGGGACGTCACGGAAACGGCCAGCGTCGCCGAGTACCAGCGCCTGGCCCGCGCGGAGATCGACCGGCTGCTCGCCGAAGGACGCACCCCCGTGCTCGTCGGCGGCTCGGGTCTCTACATCAAGGGCACCATCGACGCCCTCGAGTTCCCCGGCACCGACCCGGCCGTCCGGGCCAGACTGGAGGGCGAGCTGGCGGAGCTCGGCCCCGGCGCCCTGCACACCCGGCTGGCCGCCGCCGACCCGGACGCCGCCCGCGCGATCCTGCCCGGCAACGGCCGGCGCATCGTGCGCGCCCTGGAGGTCATCGAGATCACCGGCCGGCCCTTCACCGCGAACCTGCCGGGCGAGCGCCCCGTGTACGACGCCGTGCAGATCGGTGTCGACGTCGAGCGGCCCGAGCTGGACGAGCGGATCACCCTGCGGGTGGACCGCATGTGGGAGGCCGGGCTCGTGGACGAGGTGCGGGCGCTGGAGCGCGAGGGGCTCCGCGAGGGGCTCACGGCCTCCCGCGCGCTCGGCTACCAGCAGGTGCTCGCGTTCCTCGCGGGGGAGTGCACCGAGGACGAGGCGCGCGCCGAGACCGTACGCGCCACCAAGAGGTTCGCGCGCCGCCAGGACTCGTGGTTCCGCAGGGACAGCCGGGTCCAGTGGCTGAGCGGTGCCGCGGACCGGCGTGCGGAACTCCCGCGGGAAGCGCTGGCGTTGGTCGAACGGGCGATTACAGCCTGATCACGTGATGGCATCGGGACGCTCCGGGCGACATGACGGACCGTCCGGGCGTGCCATCATCAAGCTTCGATCGAGCCGTGAAGTCCGAGTCTGGGAGGGCGCGTGGCGATGGAGGCCGGCCCTCGCGACAGACCGCAGCAACCGCAGCGCGGGGGGCACCCCCCGGTGGCCGGGGGAGAGCCGGAAGCGCTGACACCGGACGGCCCCGAGGACGTGCCCGGGAGCGTGCCGGAGAGCACGGTGCCCGCGTCGTTCCGCGAGTTGCGCCCGCAGCGCAGGCTGCGTCTGTGGCAGCTCGCACCGATCGTCGTGCTCGCCGCCGTCGGCTCGCTGATGTTCGCCTTCCCGCTGGCCTTCGAGTTCGGCGACGGCGGCCCCGTCGTCGCCATGCTGGGCCTGCTCCTCAGCTGCTGCGCCGCGGGCTGGGGCGTGATGGCCGCGCGCCGCGTGGGCTACACCTGGCCGGGCCTGCCGCCGCGCGGCTCCGGCCGTCGGCCGGACTGGCGGTACGTGGCCATGTACACCGTCATGGTGGCCGTCATGGTCGTGCTCGCCGTCTGGCGGGTGGCCCGCCTGCGCTGACCGCCCGGCTGCGGGAGCTGTCACAGGCGCCTCGTACCATCTAAGGGTGAGCACTGCGCAGATCGCCTTCCTCAAGGGCCACGGCACCGAGAACGACTTCGTGATCGTCCCCGACCACGAAGGCCGCATCGAGCTGTCCCCGGCCGACGTCGCCCGGCTGTGCGACCGCCGTGCCGGCATCGGCGCCGACGGCGTCCTGCGGGTCGTCCGGTCCGCCGCGCACCCCGAGGCGCACGCGATGGCCGGCGAGGCCGAGTGGTTCATGGACTACCGCAACAGCGACGGCAGCATCGCCGAGATGTGCGGCAACGGCGTCCGCGTCTTCGCCCGCTACCTCGAGCAGGCCGGCCTCGCGGAGGCCGGCGACCTCGCGATCGCGACCCGTGCCGGCATCCGGCAGGCCCACATAGCCAAGCCGGGCCCCTCCGGCGAGCCGGGCGGGATCACCGTCACCATGGGCCGCGCCCTGCTGCCCGAGGGCGAGGTCACGGTCACCGTCGGCGAGCGCAGCTGGCCCGCGCGCAACGTCAACATGGGCAATCCGCACGCCGTCGCCTTCGTCGGCGATCTCGCGGACGCGGGAAACCTGTTCACTGCCCCCCTCGTCGCTCCGGCCGCCGCCTACCCGGACGGCACCAACGTGGAGTTCGTCGTCGACCGCGGCCCGCGCCACGTCGCCCTGCGCGTCCACGAGCGCGGCTCCGGCGAGACGCGCTCCTGCGGCACCGGCGCCTGCGCGGTGATGGTCGCGGCCGCCCGCAGGGACGGTGCCGATCCGGCGGTCACCGGCACCCCGGTGACGTACACCGTGGACGTGCCCGGCGGACGCCTGGTCATCAGCGAGAGCCCGGACGGGACGGTCGAGATGACGGGTCCCGCAGTGATCGTCGCGGAGGGCGTGTTCGACGCCTCCTGGCTGTCGGCCGCCGGCTGACGCCCCTGCACGAACGGCGCCCAGGCACCGGGTTCCGGTGCCGAGCTCCCTCGAATGGGTGATCCGTTTCACTCTGGGCGAGAGCGGGTCAGCGGTGCGTGATGGGCTCGGTAGCATCAAGCACCGGTCCGGAGGCGCGAGCCGACCGCCGGTCGACGCTGCCGGAGGTGCCCATGAGCGCAGAGGCCACGAACGCAGGTGCTCCCGGCCGCAGGCGCGGCCGTCGCATCGACCTGAGACGGCTCGGGCGCGCCGCGCTGAGCGGCTCCGGGGCCCGCGGCCGCCTCCCGGACGCCATCGACCACGTCGCCAAGGTCCACCGCAGCCACCACCCCGGCGCCGACCTCGACATCCTGCGGCGCGCGTACGTCCTGGCAGAGTCCTCCCACCGCGGCCAGACCCGCAAGAGCGGCGAGCCGTACATCACCCACCCCCTCGCGGTCACCCTGATCCTGGCCGAACTGGGTGCCGAGACGACGACGTTGACGGCCTCCCTCCTGCACGACACCGTCGAGGACACCGAGGTGACGCTCGATCAGGTGCGTGAGCACTTCGGCGAGGAGGTCCGCTTCCTGGTCGACGGCGTCACCAAGCTGGAGAAGGTCGACTACGGCGCCGCCGCCGAGCCCGAGACCTTCCGCAAGATGCTCGTCGCCACCGGCAACGACGTCCGCGTGATGTCCATCAAGCTCGCCGACCGGCTGCACAACATGCGCACCCTCGGCGTGATGCGCCCCGAGAAGCAGGCCCGTATCGCCAAGGTCACCCGCGACGTACTGATCCCGCTGGCCGAGCGACTGGGCGTGCAGGCGCTCAAGACGGAACTGGAGGACCTGGTCTTCGCGATCCTGCACCCCGAGGAGTACGCCCGCACCCGCGAGCTCGTCCTCGCCCATGCGGGCCGCCCGGACCCCCTGGAGGCGACCGCCGGGAGCGTACGGGCCGTCCTGCGCGAGGCGGGCATCAGCGCCGAAGTCGTCGTCCGGCGCCGCCATTTCGTCTCCGTGCACCGGGTGCGTCTGAAGCGGGGCGGGCTGAACGGTTCCGATCTGGGGCGGCTGCTCGTCCTCGTCGCCGAGGACGCCGACTGCTATGCCGTCCTCGGCGAACTGCACACCTGCTTCACGCCGTTCATCTCGGAGTTCAAGGACTTCATCGCCGCGCCCAAGTTCAACCTCTACCAGTCGCTGCACACGGCGGTGGCGGGCGACGGCGGCCAGGCGGCCGAAGTGCTCATCCGCACGCACCAGATGCACCGCGTCGCCGAGGCCGGCGTCGTCGCCCTGGGCAATCCCTACGCGGCCCCGGAGGCACCCGACGCGGCCGACGGCGAGCGCGCCGACCCGACCCGTCCGGGCTGGCTGTCCCGCCTGCTGGAGTGGCAGCGTGCCACCCCCGACCCCGACACCTTCTGGTCCTCCCTGCGCGACGAGCTGGCCCAGGACCGCGAGATCACCGTCTTCCGCGCCGACGGCGGCACGATCGGCCTCCCGGCCGGCGCGAGCTGCATCGACGCGGCCTATGCGCAGCACGGCGCCGATGCGCACGGCTGCATCGGCGCCCGCGTCAACGGCCGCCTGGCGACGCTGAGCACGGTCCTGCACGACGGCGACACCCTGCACCTGCTGATGTCCCGGGACACTTCCTCCGGCCCCGCTCCCGACTGGCTCGACCACGCCCGCACCCCGGCGGCCCGCATCGCCATCGGATGCTGGCTCGCCACCCACCCGCTGCCGGACCCTGCAGCCCCCCCGGCCCCGCCCGTGCCCCCGAAGCCTGCTCCGCGCGCCGCCGCACCCGCGGCCCGCAGGCCGGTCGCCGTCGTCGCCGAGGGCGCGGCGCTGGCGGCCGCGAGTGTGCGCCTCGCGGGCTGCTGTACGCCTGTGCCGCCGGACGAGGTGACCGGCTTCGCCGTGCGCGGCGGGGCGGTGACCGTGCACCGTGCGGAGTGCCCTGCAGTGGCCCGGATGGTCACCGCGGGGCGTGAACGGGTGACCGTGCAGTGGCGCACTCCGGACGGTGAGGGAGGCGGCGACTACCGGGTCACTCTGCGGGCCGAATCGTTCAGCAGGCCGCATCTGCTCGCCGATCTGACCGAGGTGATTGCGGCTGAGGGTGCAGCCGTCATCTCGGCCGCCGTCGAGCCGCCGCACGAGCAGCGCGTGCGGCACACCTACACCCTCCAGCTGCCGGACGCAGCACAACTGCCCGAGCTGATGCGTGCCATGAAGCGGGTGCCGGGGGTCTACGACGTGGAACGGGCCGGACGGACGGTGGCCACGGCGCAGTTGTGACCCGGAACGGAGCCCGGAGCCCGGGGTCGGCGGCCCTCCGGGCGTCTTCTCGCGAGTCAACAAATCGTCATACGACCATTTGAGACGCTCATATGGGTGTGGCGGCGTCGTGGCGCCACGGTGCGGTGTCCGCCCGCTGGTAGCCGTGGATGCATGCCGCACTCACCCGGGACGCCCTCCCGGCGGCGCCGGTGGTTGCGCCGCCGTTCCGCCGCCCTTGTCGTCGCTGCCGCCTTCCTGATCGGGGCGACCGACCCGCCGTCCGTGGCAGCGGTGGGAGTGGACGACCGGCTGTTCCCGAACCTCGGCAACCCCGGCTACGACGTCACCTCGTACGACCTCTCCTTCGACTACCGGGCCAAGGACCAGCCGCTCGACGCCGTCACGACGATCGTCGCCAAGGCCACCGCACCGCTGGGCCGCTTCAACCTCGACTTCACCCACGGCACGGTCCGTTCGATCCAGGTCGACGGCGCGCCCGCGACCTTCGCCCCCGTCCAGGAGGACGTGGTCGTCGCCCCGGCCCAAGCGGTCCCGCAGGGTGCGACGTTCACCGTCACCGTGCATCACACCAGTGATCCGCGCGGCAACACCGAGGCGGGGTGGGTGCCCACGACCGACGGGCTGGTCATGGCGAATCAGCCCGACGGCGCCCACCGGGTCTTCCCCGGCAACGACCACCCGTCCGACAAGGCACTGTTCACCTTTCACGTCACCGCCCCGAAGGACCTGACCGTGGTGGCCAACGGGCTGGCCGCCGGCCGCACCACACAGGGCGACCGCACGACATGGACGTACCGCACCGTCCACCCCATGGCCACCGAGCTCGCGCAGATCTCCATCGGGCACTACGCCGTCCCCCAGCGCACCGGCCCGCACGGGCTGCCCGTCCGGGACGTCGTGCCGGCCGAGGGCGCCGGGACGCTGGAGCCCTGGCTGGCCAAGACGCCGGACCAGATCGTCTGGATGGAGCGCAAGACGGGCCCGTACCCCTTCGAGAACTACGGGCTGCTCGTCGCCGACGCCTCCACCGGATTCGAGCTGGAGACGCAGACCCTCTCCCTCTTCGAGAGCGGCATGTTCAGCAGGGCCGGCGTCCCGCCCTGGTACATCGAATCGATCATGGTGCACGAGCTGGCCCACCACTGGTTCGGCGACAGCGTCAGCCCGCGCACCTGGTCCGACCTCTGGCTGAACGAGGGCCACGCCACCTGGTACGAGGCGCTGTACGCCGAGGAGCGGGGCGGCACGAAGCTGGACGACCGGATGCGGGTCGCCTACCAGCTCTCCGATCAGTGGCGGGTCGAAGGCGGGCCGGTTGCCGTTCCCAGGCCGCCCGTCCCGGGCAACAAGGAGGGCATCTTCCGGCCCAACGTCTACGACGGCGGTGCGCTGGTGCTCTACGCCCTCCGCCAGCGCATCGGCGCCCCCGCCTTCGACCGGCTGGAGCGCGAGTGGGTCACCCGGCACGCCGACGGCACGGCCTCGACCGCCGACTTCGCCGCCCTCGCCACCGAGGTCTCCGGGCACGACCAGGCGGCCTTCCTGAACACCTGGCTGTACGGCGAGCGGACTCCGCCCATGCCCGGCCACCCAGACTGGAAGGCGGCCACGCCGAAACTCGCGTGACGGTCCGGCGGCGACCGTGGGACCATCGACGGGTCGGCGAGGCCGCCGGCCCCGGGAATCTCCGGGGGTCACCGGGCGTTGTCGACGCTGAGAGCTCCCGTCCGGGGGCAGTCACCGATCATCACGTAAGGATCAAATGACCTCCTCTTCTTCCCTTCCCCAGGACCGGCAGGACCGGCAGAGCCTCCCGGAGAGCCTTCGGGCCGACGCCCTGATGGAAGAGGACGTCGCCTGGAGCCACGAGATCGACGGGGAGCGCGACGGCGACCAGTACGACCGCTCCGAGCGTGCGGCGCTGCGCCGCGTCGCGGGGCTCTCCACCGAGCTGGAGGACGTCACAGAGGTCGAGTACCGGCAGCTGCGCCTGGAGCGCGTGGTGCTGGTCGGCGTCTGGACGTCGGGCACGGTCCAGGACGCCGAGAACTCCCTCGCCGAGCTCGCCGCCCTCGCCGAGACCGCGGGCGCTCTCGTCCTGGACGGTGTCGTCCAGCGCCGCGACAAGCCGGACCCGGCCACGTACATCGGCTCCGGCAAGGCGCAGGAGCTGCGGGACATCGTCCTCGAGTCGGGCGCCGACACCGTCGTCTGCGACGGTGAGCTCAGTCCCGGCCAGCTCATCCACCTCGAGGACGTCGTCAAGGTCAAGGTCGTCGACCGCACCGCCCTGATCCTCGACATCTTCGCCCAGCACGCCAAGTCCCGTGAGGGCAAGGCGCAGGTCTCCCTGGCGCAGATGCAGTACATGCTGCCGCGGCTGCGCGGCTGGGGTCAGTCGCTCTCCCGGCAGATGGGTGGTGGCGGTTCCGGTTCGTCCGGGGGCGGCATGGCCACCCGTGGTCCCGGTGAGACCAAGATCGAGACGGACCGGCGGCGGATCCGCGAGAAGATGGCGAAGATGCGCCGGGAGATCGCGGAGATGAAGACCGGCCGCGACATCAAGCGCCAGGAGCGCCGGCGGAACAAGATCCCGTCCGTCGCCATCGCCGGTTACACCAACGCCGGCAAGTCCTCGCTGCTCAACCGGCTCACCGGTGCGGGCGTGCTGGTGGAGAACGCCCTGTTCGCCACCCTGGACCCGACCGTGCGCCGGGCCGAGACGCCCAGTGGGCGGCTGTACACCCTCGCGGACACCGTCGGGTTCGTCCGGCACCTGCCGCACCACCTCGTCGAGGCGTTCCGTTCCACCATGGAGGAGGTCGGCGACTCCGACCTGATCCTGCACGTGGTGGACGGCTCGCACCCTGCGCCGGAGGAGCAGCTGGCCGCCGTGCGCGAGGTCATCCGCGACGTCGGCGCGGTCGACGTGCCCGAGATCGTCGTGATCAACAAGGCGGATGCGGCCGACCCGCTCGTCCTGCAGCGGCTGCTGCGCATCGAGAAGCACTCGATCGCGGTGTCGGCGCGGACGGGCGAGGGCATGCAGGAGCTGCTCGCGCTGATCGACTCCGAGCTGCCCCGACCCGCCGTCGAGATCGAGGCGCTCGTGCCGTACACCCACGGCGCCCTGGTCGCGCGTGCCCATGCCGACGGCGAGGTGCTCTCCGAGGAGCACACTCCGGAGGGCACCCTGCTCAGGGCACGGGTGCACGAGGAGCTCGCGGCCGAGCTCCAGCGGTACGTCCCGGCGGCCCGTTCCTGAGCGGACCGACGGAAAAGGAGGGGCTCCCCGACGCGGTCGGGGAGCCCCTCCTTCATGTCACCTGCAGGTGACTACTGGTTGACGAACTTCTGGCTGATGGCGTCGTAGACGCCCTTCGCCTCGGGGCCCAGGTGCGGACCCGCCAGCCAGGTGCTGTTGGCCGGGCCGATCGAGGTGTTGGAGACCAGCACCGCCTTGCCGTCCGGGCCCTGGGTGAACCAGCCGCCGCCGGACGAACCGCCGGTCATCGTGCAGCCGATGCGGTACATCGTCGGCTGCGCCGAGTCGAGGCTCAGCCGGCCCGGGCGGTCGACGCAGTCGTACATCTTCTGACCGTCGAAGGGCGGGGCGGCCGGGTAGCCCCAGGCGCCCATGCTCTGGACCGACTTCACCTGCGGGACGTCGAAGTCGACGGTCAGGGCGTTGCCGACCGTCTCCTCAAGGGACTTGCCGGATCCGGCCTCGGGCTTCACGTGCAGCACGGAGAAGTCGTACGGGGCGCCCGCGCCGCCGGTCTCGGCGCCCTGGCTGATCCACTGCGAGGAGGTCTGGGCCCAGTCCGCCCAGTACACGCCGTACGGGGCGACGTCCTGCACCGGGGCGCTGTTGACCTGTGCGCCCGGGAGGCCCTTGTCGTTGTAGGACGGCACGAAGGCGATGTTGCGGTACCAGCCGCCCTTCTGGCCGGCGTGCACGCAGTGGCCCGCGGTCCACACCAGGTTGGACTTGCCGGGGTGTGCCGGGTCCTTGACGACCGTGCCCGAGCAGACCATGTGGCCCTCGGGGCTGTCGAAGAAGACCTTGCCGACCGGTGCCGCGTTGTTGTGGTACGGCAGGTCGACGGACTTGGCCTGGACCGGGGGCGGCTCGGGGTCGGTGACGCCCTGGTCGCCGGAGGACCCGGGGACGGTGCCCGGAGCGCTCTGCTTGGCCAGCGTCTTGTCGCTGGAACGGGCGTCCTTCATCGTGTCGGGCTTCCAGTGGCCCTTGATGACGGGGTTGATGAAGTCCCGGGCCTCACGCAGCCACTGGTCCTTGTCCCAGTTCTTCCAGGCCCCGTCCTGCCACTTCTTCTTCCACTTCTGGATGTCTGCGGCGGAGGTGGGGAGACCCTTGGGCAACTGGACGCTGTCGTCACCCTTCTGACTCGCTGCCGCACTGGAGCTGTCGCTGCCCGCGGCCTTGTCGTCGGACGGGCCGCATGCGGTGGCGGTCAGCGCCAGCGCTGCGGTGAGCGCGGCCGCGGCCAAGGCCGACCTGCGGTTCGATGGCATGGAGTGGGTCCCCCTGAGTCATCTGTACGTGTTGTTGCGAATGACCGCCGAATGCGGGCATTTGATGTGAACTTGTCATGCAAAACCCGGTGAAGGGCAGGGCCCTACTATGCCGGTGCCGTGGGAGACGGGTGCTGCCGGGTCCTCGGTTCCGGTTCGAAGGATCTTGTGCCCGAGCCGTGATCCGCAGCGCGCGGCGTCGTTGGTACGCACGGGGGACAGTCGGCCGGAGACCAGCGGCGGAAGAGAGGACCCGGAGCCGTGGCCTTGACCCAGCTACCGTCTGCGGTGCCTTCCGAGGCGTCGTCGTCCGCGCCGTCCGCCGCTCGTACGTATGCCCGCTCGCTGCCCGTCGTCCCGGTGCGGGCCCGTGGACTGACGATCGAAGGGGCGGACGGACGCCGATACCTCGACTGCCTCTCGGGAGCGGGCGCCCTCGCGCTCGGCCACAACCATCCCGTCGTGCTCGAGGCCATCCGCTCCGTGCTCGACTCGGGCGCCCCGCTCCACGCTCCCGGACTCGCCACTCCCGTCCAGGACGCCTTCACCGGCGAGCTGTTCGCCACCCTGCCGCGCGGTCTGGCGGAGTCGGGCAGGATCCTGTTCTGCGCGCCGGGCGGCAGCGACGCCCTCGACACCGCGGCCCGGCTCGTGCGGTCCGCGACCGGGCGGGACGGGCCCCTCCTGGCCCGCCGGCCGGAGAGCCCGTGCGACGCACCCGGCGCAGCGGAACCCTCGGGGATCCTCGTCGAGGCCGTCCAGGGCCGGGACGGCGTACAGCCCGCACCGGACGCCTGGCTGCGCCGGGTACGGGCGGACGCCACAGCCTGCGCCCTCCCGCTCGTCGCCGACGAGACCGAGACCGGAGTGGGCCGCACCGGAGCCTTCTGGGCAGTCGGGCACAGCGGGATCGTCCCCGACGTGATGGTGCTGTCCAAGGCCATCGGCGGCAGCCTCCCGCTCGCCGTCGTCGTCCACCACGACAGTCTCGGCTCCGGACAACCCGCCGATGCCGCGGGCCTCTTCCGAGGCAACCAGCTGGCCATGGCCGCGGGCGCGGCCACCTTGCGGTACGTCAGGGAGCACGGTCTGGCGGAGCGGGCGGCGGTGCTCGGCGAGCGCCTGCTGAACGGACTGCGCCCGCTGGCCCACGCGTACGGATGCGTGCAGGGCGTCCGCGGGCGAGGACTCATGATCGGCGTCGTCTGTGCGGACCCGGACGCGCCGGACGATGCAACCGGCCGCTCAGCCGCACTCGCACAGGCCGCCACCGTGCAACAGGAGTGCCTGCGCCGCGGGTTGATCGTCGAACTGACCGGCCGGTGCCCCTCCGAGATCCGCCTCATGCCGCCCCTCACCATCACCGACGAACAGGCGGACGCCGTGCTCGACCGGCTGTCCGACGCCATCGCCACGGTCTCCCGCACAAGCCGCCGCATCCCCACCCCCCGAACGCCGAAGGAGGCAGGCGCCGCATCCCCGGCCCGCAGGCCGTGACCCATGCACGCCGCACACCCATGAGCGCATCTCCGTACGCCGATGCGGCCACCGTCGGCCGGGACCTCGCACCGGACGCACAGCCGCCGGCCCCGGTGACGACCGTGCCCCGCCCCGCAGCCCCCCACGATCCTCCGCCGCACGGTGCGCCCGACCCTCTGGACCACCCCGACCCGGCCACCGCGGCGGACGCCGCCGCCACCGAGAACCTGCTGCGCTGCTGGGTGCGCGAGAACGGGGTCGCCCAGCCGCACGGCGACACCCTGTACGTACCGCTCACCGCCGGCGGAACCGTGCTCCAGGTGCCGGTGCACTACTGGTCCGTCACCGGATGGCACCGCTTCGGCGCACCCGTGCTCGGCGGGTGCCCCGACGACGCCCCGCCCCTCGACGCCGTCACACTGGCCGCCCTGCTCGGCCGGGAGGCCGCGCACCACGCGGCACGGAAGGACGAGCCCCCCGTGCAGGACGGCGCCGGACTCGTCGGCCGCGTCGTCGACTCGATGCACCGCACCGCCGGATTCCTCGCCTCCCGGCGCGCCCGGCCGGCCGACCCGGACACCGGCCACCTCTTCCTGCACGGCGAGCAGGCCCTGATCCTCGGTCACCCGCTGCACCCCGCACCCAAGAGCCGCGAAGGGCTCGCCGAGTCCGAGGCGGACGACTTCTCACCGGAGTCGAGAGGGTCGTTCCCACTGCACTGGTTCGCCGTCCACCGCTCCGCGCTGGCCGCCGAGTCGGCCTGGACCGAACGGGGCCGCGGCGTCGATGCCCCCACCCTGACGGCCCGTCTCGCCGGACCGGCCCTGGAGGCCGAACTCCCGCCCGACACGGCCGCCCTGCCGCTCCACCCCTGGCAGGCCCGCACCCTGCGCCGCCGCCACGACGTGGCCCGGCTCTTCGCCGAGGGCCTGCTCCACGACCTCGGGGCGAGCGGCGAGCCGTGGTTCCCCACCTCCTCCGTGCGCACCGTGCACCGGCCCGGCGCCCCCGCGATGCTGAAGCTCTCCCTCGGCCTGCGCATCACCAACTCGCGCCGGGAGCACCTCCGCAAGGAGCTGCGGCGCGGCGTCGAGGTGCACCGGCTGCTGCGCAGCGGACTCGCCGAGCGGTGGCGCACGGCCTGCACGGGCGGGCTCGGCTTCGACATCGTGCGGGACCCCGCCTGGCTCGCGGTGGACACTCCCGACGGGACGCCGGTGCGCGGGCTGGACGTGGTCGTCCGGCACAACCCCTTCGGGCCCGGGGACGACGCCGCGTGCGTCGCAGGTCTTGTCTCGCCCCGCCCGTGGCCCGGCCGGACGACGCCCTCCGGGCAGCCTGCGGTCTGCTCGCGGCTCGCCCACATCGTCGCCGGACTGGCCCACCGGACCGGGCGGCCGGCGGGTGCCGTCTCCGCGGAGTGGTTTCTCCGCTATCTGGACGCGATCGTGCGGCCGCTCCTGTGGCTCGACGGCGAGGCGGGCATCGCCCTGGAGGCGCACCAGCAGAACACCCTGGTGCTCCTGGACCGCGACGGCTGGCCCGTCGGCGGACGCTACCGCGACAATCAGGGCTACTACTTCCGTGCCTCCCGGCGGGCGGAGCTGGAGGAACGGCTCCCCGGCATCGGCCGCGACAGCGACACGTTCGTCCCCGACGAGGTGGCCGACGAGCGCTTCGCGTACTACCTGGGCGTCAACAACATCCTCGGTGTGGTCGGGGCGTTCGGCTCCCAGCACCTCGCCGACGAACGGATCCTGCTCGCCGCCCTCCGCCGTTTCCTGCAGGACACCTGCACCGGGCCCGCCCCCACCCGGTCCTCCCTCCCCGGGCACCTGCTCGGCTCCGCCGCACTGCGCTGCAAGGCCAACATGCTCACCCAGCTGCGCGGGCTGGACGAGCTCGTCGGCCCGGTCGAGACGCAGTCGGCGTACGTGACGATCGCCAACCCCCTCGCCGTTCCCGCCGGATGAGCGCCGCGACGCCCGGCCCCGGGGCGAACGGGGCGGAAGGCACCGCAGGAACCGTCGGCGAGGGCGACACGATCGAACTGCGCACGGCCGACGCGTTCACCGACGAGCTGGTCCACGTTCTGACACAGGAATTGCAGCAGGGACCGACGCCGCAACAGGACGAGGCGCAGGGCGGTGACTTCATCGAACTCATCGCCTGCGACCGCCCGGACACCCCGGCCGCCGGCCGCGGGCCGGACCTCCTGGACGGTCTGGCCGACTGGGGCCCCGTGAGCACCCGGGAGGGGCCCTTCCAGCTCGTCCCCGTGCGCATCGAGCGCGACCTGCCTCTCGTCGCACAGTGGATGAACGATCCGGCCGTCGCCGCCTTCTGGGAGCTGGCGGGGCCCGAGAGTGCCACCGCGGACCACCTCCGGGCGCAGCTCGACGGCGACGGGCGGAGCTTCCCCTGCCTCGGCGTGCTGGGCGGCGTCCCCATGAGCTACTGGGAGGTCTACCGCGCGGACCTGGATCCCGTCGCCCGGCACTACCCGGCGCGCCCGCACGACACCGGACTGCACCTGCTGATCGGCAGGGTGGCCGACCGGGGCCGGGGCATCGGCACCGATCTGCTGCGCAGGGTCGCCGACCACGTCCTGGACCACCGGCCCTCGTGCACCCGGGTGGTCGCGGAGCCCGACCTGCGCAACACCGCCTCCGTCGCCGCCTTCCTCGGCGCGGGTTTCCGGCTCACCCGGGAGATCGAGCTGCCGGGCAAACGCGCGGGGCTGATGATCCGCGACCGTGCCCTGCGGGGTCTGCTCTGACCTCGGCGTTCTCCGTTCGGCAGCCCGATGTCACTGCGGCCCCTTAGGCTGGCTGCGCTATGACTTCCTCCTCCTCGCCCTCCCTCACCGACCTGCTGCACGCCGCCGTCTCCGCCGTCGGCGGCACCGAGCGGCCCGGCCAGGTCGCCATGGCCGAATCCGTGGCGGAAGCCATTGCGGACGGTTCCCACCTGCTCGTCCAGGCCGGCACCGGCACCGGCAAGTCGCTCGGCTATCTCGTGCCCGCCCTGGCCCACGGCGAGCGCGTCGTGGTCGCGACGGCGACGCTCGCGCTCCAGCGCCAGCTCGTCGAGCGCGACCTCCCGAGGACGGTCGACGCGCTGCACCCGCTGATGCGCCGCCGCCCGGAGTTCGCCATGCTCAAGGGCCGGTCCAACTACCTGTGCCTGCACCGGCTGCACGAGGGCGCACCCCAGGACGAGGAGGACGGCCTCTTCGACGTCTTCGAGTCCGCCGCGCCGACGAGCAAGCTCGGCAAGGACCTGCTGCGGCTGCGTGACTGGTCGGACGACACCGAGACCGGCGACCGCGACGACCTGACCCCGGGTGTCTCCGACCGCGCCTGGTCGCAGGTCTCCGTCACGTCCCGGGAGTGCCTGGGGGCCTCGAAGTGCGCCTACGGCGCCGAGTGCTTCGCCGAGGCGGCCCGCGAGCGGGCCAAGCTCGCCGACGTCGTCGTCACCAACCATGCGCTGCTGGCCATCGACGCCATCGAGGGCGCCCCGGTGCTGCCGGGCCACGAGGTGCTGATCGTCGACGAGGCCCACGAGCTGGTCTCCCGCGTCACCGGCGTCGCCACCGGCGAGCTCACCCCCGGCCAGGTCAACCGCGCCGTGCGCCGGGCGGCGAAGCTGGTCGACGAGAAGGCCGCGGACGCCCTGCAGACCGCGTCCGAGAGCTTCGAGCGGCTGATGGAACTGGCCCTGCCCGGCCGCCTGGAACAGCTCCCCGAGGATCTCGCCCACTGCCTGATGGCCCTGCGCGACGCCGCGCGCACGGTCATCACCGCCATCGGCAACACCCGGGACAAGTCCGTCCAGGACGAGGACGCCGTCCGCAAGCAGGCCCTCGGCGCCGTGGAGAACGTCCACGCGGTCGCCGAGCGCATCGTGCAGGGCTCCGAGTACGACGTCGTCTGGTACGAGCGGCACGACCGTTTCGGGGCCTCGCTGCGTGTGGCGCCGCTCTCGGTCTCCGGTCTGCTGCGCGAGAAGCTCTTCAGCGAGCGCTCGGTGGTCCTCACCTCGGCCACGCTCAAGCTCGGCGGTGACTTCAACGGGGTGGGGGCCTCGCTGGGCCTGGCCCCCGAGGGGGTCGCGGGCGAGGACCAGCCGCAGTGGAAGGGCGTGGACGTCGGCTCTCCGTTCGACTACCCCAAGCAGGGCATCCTCTACGTCGCCCGGCACCTGTCCCAGCCGGGCCGCGAGGGCAGCCGTACCGACATGCTCGACGAGCTGGCCGAACTGATCGAGGCCGCCGGCGGGCGGACGCTGGGCCTGTTCTCCTCGATGCGGGCGGCGCAGGCCGCTGCGGAGGCGCTGCGCGGGCGGCTGGACATGCCGATCCTGCTGCAGGGCGAGGAGACGCTCGGCGAGCTCATCCGCACCTTTGCCGGGGACGCCCGGACGTGCCTGTTCGGCACGCTGTCGCTCTGGCAGGGCGTCGACGTCCCCGGGGTGAACTGCCAGCTGGTGGTGATGGACCGGGTGCCTTTCCCGCGCCCCGACGATCCGCTGATGAGCGCCCGGCAGCGGGCGGTGGAGGAGGCCGGCGGCAACGGCTTCATGGCCGTGGCCGCGACGCACGCGGCGCTGCTGATGGCGCAGGGCGCGGGCCGTCTGGTGCGGGCGGCGGGGGACCGGGGGGTGGTCGCGGTGCTGGACCCGCGCCTGGCGACGGCCCGCTACGGATCCTTCCTCCGGGCCTCGATGCCCGATTTCTGGTACACCACGGACCGCAATCAGGTGCGCCGCTCGCTGGCGGCCATCGACACGGCGGCGAAGGCCGCGGAAAGCCAGGGCCCGTCCTAGGGCGTGTCCGGTGGGTCAGCACGGGCCCCGCGACGCCTGACGCGGCACCTCGCCGCGTTGTCGCATCACCCGAGTACGCCCAGTACGCGGGTGATGCTCCGCCTTGCGATGCACCACGCCAGACGCCGCGGGGCCCGCACTGACCCACCGGACACGCCCTAGGGCCTGCTCCGGGCCGCCGAGCGGCCCCGGGCGCGGCCTCCCGGGCGCACGAGCGAGCCCCGGAACCGGCGCAGTGGTTCCGGGGCCCGGTCTCTCGGGGCTTTCACACCCGGCGCAGTACGGCCACGACCTTGCCGAGGATGGTCGCCTCGTCGCCGGGGATGGGCTGGTAGGAAGCGTTGTGCGGCAGCAGCCAGACGTGCCCGTCCTCGCGCTTGAAGCGCTTGACGGTGGCTTCGCCGTCGAGCATGGCCGCCACGATGTCGCCGTTCTCCGCGACGGGCTGACGGCGCACCGTCACCCAGTCGCCGTCGCAGATCGCGGCCTCGATCATGGAGTCGCCGACGACCTTCAGGACGAACAGCTCGCCGTCGCCCACGAGTTGGCGGGGGAGGGGGAAGACGTCCTCGACGGATTCCTCGGCCAGGATGGGGCCGCCGGCGGCGATCCGGCCGACGAGAGGGACATAGGAGGCGGCGGGCTTGCCGGTGGTGTCGGTCGGCTGGGTGCTCGGCTGATCGGAGCCGCGCACTTCGTAGGCGCGGGGGCGGTGCGGATCCCTGCGCAGGAAGCCCTTGCGTTCCAGGGCCATCAGCTGGTGGGCCACGGAGGAGGTGCTGGAGAGCCCCACCGCCTGGCCGATCTCGCGCATGGAGGGCGGATACCCGCGGCGCTGGACGGAGTCCCGGATGACCTCGATGACACGGCGCTGCCGGTCCGTGAGGCCCGAGCTGTCCGCCCGGATTCCTGGTGGGCGTCCGGGGAGCGAGCGGGCCGGCTTCTGCCCCTCGGGGTTCATGGCTGCGTCATTCATCGGGTGCGTCTGGTCGAGTCGGTTCTGGGAGCGGTCCTGGGCGGTGATGGTGGCGCTGTCTGCGGTGGTGGTCACGTCGGCCCCTCTCGAAATGTTCTCCCTAGCTGGACAACGGTAGTTGCTTTCGAAAGGTTGCGCCAAACACACGTTCGAGTGAAATATCGCGGATCGGCTGACGCGATCAGGTGGCAGGGTGTACGGGCGGAGATCGATTCCACCCATTACGGTACTCTTCGGTCCGAAGTCCACCGGTTCGCGGAGGATCGCCGACCGGGTGGCTCCGACCGCGGACCGATCCGTTCCGGCCGGGTCGCGGCCGGGTCCGTCCGGGCCTCGCGGCGGTGCGCGCGGGGCGCCGCGCCGCTGGGTCCAGTGTGGCATCCGAAGCTCCCCGGGCATGCCCCGAGGGCCCCTCGCGTAGGCTCGTGTCCTGCCTCCACGGCGCGACACGCGCTGAGGGTCATTGGCCGCCCGGCACCAGATCTAGTGGTTTGATTGCGGCGGCTACCCACAAGTTGTGGTCGACGGCCCTCCCCCGGTCAATTCCGGTCGCGGCCATCGCCTATGCTGGGGGCTGCTTCGCGGGGCCTCTCACAGGGTCCGCCGAAGCGGAGATCGTGCACAGTTTTCTCGAGGTTTCTCGGGGTTACCCAGAGGGTGAAGGAGGGTGGAGAGCCATGCACTGCCCCTTCTGCAGGCACCCCGACAGCCGCGTCGTCGACAGCCGGACCACTGATGACGGCTGTTCGATCCGCAGGCGCCGCCAGTGCCCCGACTGCTCCCGCCGGTTCACCACCGTCGAGACCGCGTCGCTGATGGTGATCAAGCGGAGCGGGGTCACCGAGCCCTTCAGCCGCAACAAGGTCATCTCCGGCGTGCGCAAGGCGTGCCAGGGCCGCCCGGTCACCGAGGACGCACTGGCCCAGCTCGGCCAGCGGGTCGAGGAGGCGGTGCGGGCCACGGGCAGCGCCGAACTCTCCACGCACGACGTCGGGCTCGCCATACTCGGTCCGCTCAAGGACCTCGACCTCGTCGCGTATCTGCGGTTCGCGTCCGTCTATCAGGCCTTCGACTCGCTCGAGGACTTCGAGGCGGCCGTCGCGGAACTCCGCGCAGGCGCCCCCGGCCCCGCGTCGGCCGAAGGTGCCGAAGGGTCCGCAACCGATGCCGGCGGCCGCGGCGGGGACACCCCCGGAGTCCCCGCGCCCGCCGTCGCCGCCGACTGAGGCGGCGACACACCAGACCTGCCCGGAGCGCTCGGCGCTCCTGGACGACAGACACACATCGCGCCACGGAAGAAATGGGCGCATGAGGGCGTTTTGCCCGTAGAGGGAGGCGGCATGACCGAGACGACGAGCGGCCCGGCACGAGGTTCCCGCTCCAAGGGAAACAAGGGCGGCAAGGGTCTGCGCATCGAACGCATCCACACGACCCCCGGCGTGCACCCGTACGACGAGGTGGTCTGGGAGCGTCGTGACGTCGTCATGACCAACTGGCGCGACGGCTCGATCAACTTCGAGCAGCGCGGCGTCGAGTTCCCCGACTCCTGGTCGGTGAACGCGGTCAACATCGTCACGAGCAAGTACTTCCGCGGCGCCGTCGGTTCGCCCGACCGCGAGTCCAGCCTCCGGCAGCTCATCGACCGCGTGGTGCTCACCTACCGCAAGGCCGGTGAGGAGCACGGCTACTTCGCCTCCCCCGCGGACGCCGAGATCTTCGAGCACGAGCTCACCTACGCCCTGCTGCACCAGGTCTTCAGCTTCAACTCCCCGGTCTGGTTCAACGTCGGTACCAAGCAGCCGCAGCAGGTGTCCGCCTGCTTCATCCTCTCCGTCGACGACTCCATGGAGTCGATCCTCGACTGGTACAAGGAAGAGGGGATGATCTTCAAGGGCGGCTCCGGCGCCGGCCTGAACCTCTCCCGCATCCGCTCCTCCAAGGAGCTGCTCTCCTCCGGCGGCAACGCCTCCGGCCCGGTCTCCTTCATGCGCGGCGCCGACGCCTCCGCAGGAACGATCAAGTCGGGCGGCGCCACCCGCCGCGCGGCCAAGATGGTCGTCCTCGACGTCGACCACCCCGACGTCGAGGCCTTCATCGACACCAAGGTGAAGGAGGAGGAGAAGATCCGCGCCCTGCGCGACGCGGGCTTCGACATGGACCTGGGCGGCGACGACATCACGTCCGTCCAGTATCAGAACGCCAACAACTCGGTCCGCGTGAACGACGAGTTCATGAAGGCCGTCGAGTCCGGCTCCCGGTTCGGCCTGCGCTCCCGCATGACCGGTGAGGTCATCGAGGAGGTCGACGCCAAGGCGCTCTTCCGCAAGATGGCCGAGGCCGCCTGGCAGTGTGCCGACCCGGGCATCCAGTACGACGACACCATCAACCACTGGCACACCTCGCCGGAGACGGGCCGGATCACCGCGTCCAACCCGTGCAGCGAGTACATGCACCTGGACAACTCCTCGTGCAACCTCGCCTCGCTGAACCTGATGAAGTTCCTGCGCGATGACGACAAGGGCAACCAGTCGTTCGACGCCGAGCGCTTCGCCAAGGTCGTCGAGCTGGTCATCACGGCGATGGACATCTCCATCTGCTTCGCCGACTTCCCCACCGAGAAGATCGGTGAGACCACCCGCGCCTTCCGCCAGCTGGGCATCGGCTACGCCAACCTCGGCGCCCTGCTGATGGCCACCGGTCACGCCTACGACAGCGACGGCGGCCGTGCGCTCGCCGGTGCCATCACCTCGCTGATGACCGGTACCTCCTACCGCCGCTCCGCCGAGCTGGCCGCGGTCGTCGGCCCGTACGACGGCTACGCCCGCAACGCCGACGCCCACAAGCGCGTCATGCAGCAGCACGCGGACGCCAACACCGTCGCCGTGCGCATGGACGACCTGGACACCCCGGTGTGGGCCGCGGCGACCGAGGCGTGGCAGGACGTGGTCCGCCTCGGCGAGAAGCACGGCTTCCGCAACGCCCAGGCCTCCGTGCTGGCCCCCACCGGCACCATCGGCCTGATGATGGACTGCGACACCACGGGCGTCGAGCCGGACCTGGCCCTGGTCAAGTTCAAGAAGCTCGTCGGCGGCGGCTCCATGCAGATCGTGAACAACACGGTCCCCAAGGCGCTCAAGCGCCTGGGCTACCAGCAGGAGCAGATCGAGGCGATCGTCGCCCACATCGCCGAGCACGGCAATGTCGTCGACGCCCCCGGCCTGAAGCCCGGGCACTACGAGGTCTTCGACTGCGCGATGGGCGAGCGCGCGATCTCCGCCATGGGCCACGTGCGCATGATGGCCGCCGCGCAGCCGTTCCTCTCCGGCGCGATCTCCAAGACCGTGAACCTGCCCGAGTCGGCCACCGTCGAGGAGGTCGAGGAGGTCTACTTCGAGGGCTGGAAGATGGGCCTGAAGGCCCTCGCGATCTACCGCGACAACTGCAAGGTCGGCCAGCCGCTCTCCGCCAAGAAGAAGGAGGAGGAGAAGAAGGCCGAGGCCGCCCCCGCAGCCGCGGAGAAGGTCGTCGAGTACCGCCCGGTCCGCAAGCGTCTGCCCAAGGGCCGTCCGGGCATCACCACCTCCTTCACGGTGGGCGGTGCCGAGGGCTACATGACCGCCAACTCCTACCCGGACGACGGTCTGGGCGAGGTCTTCCTGAAGATGTCCAAGCAGGGTTCGACCCTCGCGGGCATGATGGACGCCTTCTCCATCGCCGTCTCGGTGGGCCTGCAGTACGGCGTGCCGCTGGAGACCTACGTCTCGAAGTTCACCAACATGCGCTTCGAGCCGGCCGGCATGACGGACGACCCGGACGTGCGGATGGCGCAGTCGATCGTCGACTACATCTTCCGCCGCCTGGCGCTGGACTTCCTGCCGTTCGAGACGCGTTCGGCCCTGGGCATCCACTCCGCCGAGGAGCGCCAGCGTCACCTGGACACCGGTTCGTACGAGCCGGCCGACGAGGAGGTCGACGTCGAGGGCCTGGCGCAGTCCGCGCCGCGCCAGACGGAGACCCCGAAGCCCGAGGTCCCGGCCCAGCCCGCCGCGGCGGCTCCGGCGCCCAAGCAGGCCCACAACTCCACCGAGCTGGTGGAGATGCAGCTCGGTCTGAACGCGGACGCGCCCCTGTGCTTCTCCTGCGGCACGAAGATGCGCCGTGCGGGCAGCTGCTACCTCTGCGAGGGCTGCGGTTCGACCAGCGGCTGCAGCTGATGCACTGCTGACGGTCCTCGACCGTCGCCCGTCCGATGGCGGAGCCGGCACCTGCCGGCTCCGCCATCGGCGTTCGGCGGACGTGCTGCGAGGGACCGTGGTGCGGGGAGCGAAACGGGCGCCCAGTGCGCCGGAACGCTCGCCCGGGTGCACTCCTGCGCTCCCTGATGCGGATCACTGCACGGGCCGTACGATGGCCCGGTGCTGGTCAAGTGGATTCGCTGCACCGTGGTCGACCGCCGGGGCTTCGAGCGGGGGCAGCGAAAGTGGGCGGGGCTGCTCGGCGAGCCGGGGTTCCGGGGACAGGGCGGCGGCTGGAGCCGCGGACGCCCCGATGTGGCGCACCTGTTCGGCTTCTGGGAGAGCCGTGCGTTCTACGACTCCTTCATGGCGCGGTCCCACGACAGGCTGGCAGCCGCCCAGTTCGGCACGTACAAGAACACCCAAGTGCGGCTCTTCGAGCACCGTTTCGACGTGAAGGTGGGCTTCCGGCCGCAGTTCACGGATGCGGACGTGGTGCGCATCGCCCACTGCCGGGTGCGCCCGGAGCGCATGGAGCACTTCACGCTGATGCAGGAGAAGGTGTGGAACCCGGCGATGGCCGGTTCGCCGGGGATGCTGCGCGGCGTCTTCGGCGAGGCGCCCGGCCCGGAGTTCCTCGTGCTGTCGATGTGGAACTCCGTGGCCGAGCACGGCAAGTACCGCGCGGAGCGGGTGGAACGGCTCGCGCTGCGTGCGCAGACGGAGGCCGACATCGCGGCGATCACGGGCGACGTCGTGGCGATGGAACCGTCCTGGACGGTGTGAACGCCCGGGCGGTTCAGCCCTGTCCGGCCGGGGCGGCGTACGCACCGGAGCGGACCGCCGCGAGCGCGGCATCGGCAGCCTGATCGGCGTCGGTCGCGTCGATGCCCTCCCGCGTGACGAACAGCCGGAAGACCAGCGGGGCGGAGACGGCCCGGACGACCGCGCCCGCGTCGGTGCCGGTCGGGTCTCACTGCGGGAGACCGCCTTCTCGACGACCGGGGCGCCCGCCGGGCGCACCGTGCCCGGGGCCCCACGATCGGACCCTGCGGGACTGCTTCACGGGGCGCAGGTGCGAGATGTGCCGGGGCCGGATCGCGGTCTGACGCAGGACTGCGTACGGCGCGCGGCGGCCGGGCGCTCTAGGGTGGCGGTATGGCACGGCCCCGGCGCATCGTTCTCATCCGGCACGGAGAGTCGGAGGGCAATGTCGACGACTCGGTCTACGAACGGGAGCCGGACCACGCCCTGAGCCTGACCGCGAACGGCCGCCGGCAGGTCGAAGAGGCCGGCGTACGGGTGCGGGAGCTCTTCGGCGACGAGCGCGTCTCCGCCTACGTCTCGCCCTACCGCCGCACCCATCAGACCTTCCACCTGCTGAGACTCGACCCGGCCCGGGTCCGGGTCCGGGAGGAGCCGCGCCTGCGCGAGCAGGACTGGGGCAACTGGCAGGACCGCGAGGACGTGCGTCGGCAGAAGGCCCGCCGGGACGCCTACGGCCACTTCTTCTACCGCTTCGCGCAGGGCGAGTCGGGCGCCGACGTCTACGACCGGGTGGGCGCCTTCCTGGAGAGCCTGTGGCGCAGTTTCGACGATCCTGATCACCCGCCGAACGTCCTGCTGGTCACGCACGGCCTCACCATGAGGCTGTTCTGCATGCGCTGGCTGCACTGGACCGTCGCCGAGTTCGAGTGCCTGTCCAACCCGGGCAACGCCGAGACACGGGTGCTGCTGCTCGGCGCCGACGGCCGGTACCACCTCGACCGGCCCTTCGAGCGCTGGTGCACGCCCGAACCGTACGGCTTCACCGGTTAGACACCTAATGGGATGTGGAGGGGCGGACCGGCTGACGATTCCTGCGGTGGCCGAGTGCGCCGGGGGCAACCCCACCACCATTTCTTCCATGCAGAGGTCTCTCCCGACATCGACGAGCGTCGCAGCAGCCTTCGGGAGTGCTTGCAGCGCGCCGCCACCGGCCTCGACATGGTCCTCGCAGCCTCCCGCGGCCGCACCGAGCCGCGTACCAGCACCGAGGCGTTCATGAATCTTGTCGCACCTCGGTACCCGAACAACACCGTGAGCCCCTCCGGGGCCGCCGTGGTCGTTGAAAAGGAATTAGAGTTCGCTGCGATGAGCGCTGACCGTTTCCACCGAGCCCTGGCGAGCCTGCGCGGGCTGGCCGTGGGCGACGCCCTCGGCTCCCAGTTCTTCTCTCGCGCCAACTACCCGTCGCTCAAGCGCCGCGAGCTGCCGCCCGGGCCCTGGCGGTGGACCGACGACACCGAGATGGCCTGCTCCGTGCTGGCCGTTCTCGCCGAACGCGGGCGCATCGACCAGGACGCCCTGGCGCGGTCCTTCGCCGAGCACCACGATGCGGACCGCGGGTACGGCCGGAGGGTCACCGGCCTGCTGCGCCGGGTCTCCGAGGGCGACGACTGGCGGGAGCCGGCGGCGGCCATGTTCAAGGGCCAGGGCTCCTGGGGCAGCGGGGCCGCCATGCGGATCGCCCCGCTCGGCGCCTGGTACGCGGACGACCCCGAGCAGGCCACCCACCAGGCGGAGATCTCCGCCTACACCACGCACCAGCACCGTGAAGCGGTGGCCGGGGCCATGGCCGTGGCGGCCGCAGCCGCTATCGCCGCCGGGCCGGAGGGCTCCGCCACTCCCGGGAGGCTCCTGGACGGGGTGATCGCGCTGGTGCCGAGGAGCGCGGTACAGGCAGGTCTGCGGCGTGCCCGCGACATGCTCGACTACGGCGACGCCACCACCGTCGCCGCCGTGCTCGGCTGCGGGCGCCGCACCAGCGCCCACGACACCGTGCCGTTCGCGCTGTGGGCCGCGGCCCGCAACCTCGGCTCCTTCGAAGAGGCGTTCTGGACGACCGCCCGGGCCGGCGGCGACGTCGACACCACGTGCGCCATTGCCGGGGGAGTCGTCGCGGCTGCGGAACGCGGTGCTCCGCCCACCGGCTGGCTGGAACTCGCCGAGGCCCTCCCCGGCTGGCTCCCCGCGGCCCCGCACTGATCCGTGCGGGGAGCCGGGGGCGGGGCGACGCCGGACACCCCGGGGAGCGTAACCTTGCTGACGCCATGCCCTACCAACCGCCCACCCACAGCGTCGAACGCTCGCTCCGAGCGACGACGGGAGCCAAGGTCGTCGCCGGTGTCGACGAGGTCGGCCGCGGTGCCTGGGCCGGTCCGGTCACCGTGTGCGCAGCCGTCACCGGTCTGCGCCGCCCGCCGGACGGCCTCACCGACTCCAAGCTGCTGACCCCCAGGCGCCGGCTGGCGCTCGCCGGGGAGCTCGAGACCTGGGTCACCGCCTATGCCCTCGGCGATGCCTCCCCGCTGGAGATCGACGAGCTGGGCATGACGGCCGCCCTGCGGCTGGCCGCGACCCGAGCCCTGGACGCGCTGCCCGTACGGCCCGACGCGGTGATCCTCGACGGCAAGCACGACTACCTCGGCGAGCCCTGGAAGGTCCGTACGGTCATCAAGGGTGACCAGTCCTGCGTGGCCGTCGCGGCGGCCTCCGTGATCGCCAAGGTCCGGCGGGACGCCATGATGGCCGAACTGGGCACCGGCCACGCCGACTTCGGGTTCTGCGACAACGCCGGCTATCCCTCGCCGGTGCACCGCGCGGCCCTGGAGGAGCTCGGCCCCACCCCGTACCACCGGCTGTCCTGGTCCTACCTGGACTCACTGCCCAAGTGGCAGCACCTGAAGCGGGTTCGGGCCGTTCCGGCACCCCGCGCCGGTGCTTCCCCGGAGGCGGGCGGTCAGCTCGGGTTCGACTTCTGACCGGCCCGAAGCGGCACCCGCCGACGCAGCCCGCACCGGCGTTTGATAAACATCAACTCATGCCTCTCATCCCCGAGGAGCCTCAGATTCACGAGAGCGTCCCGGGTCCTCGCGCAGTGGCGGCCGTCGGCCGCACGGCGTCGACCCCCCGTCCTGTCCCTGGCCCCCGCCCGGCCCCCGTTCGGCCCGGCACCCCCGGCGCTGCAACTGTGCCGTCCCCGCGCACCCCGCAGCGGACGGCCCCGGCGGCCACTCCGCAGATCCAGCTCATCCCCGCTTCCGCGGCGGGTGCCCTGGACGCCGCGGACGAGGCCGTCGACCTGTTGCTGGACACCGGGCGTGCCCCCGGCGAAGTCCTGGTGCTCACCACCGGCGACCTGCACCCGTGGGCCGCGCACGAACTGTCCTTCGGTGAAGCGTCGTACTGGGCGCAGTGCGACACGGCCGACGACGTCTTCTACGCGGGCGCCGACGCACAGCGTGCGGCATCCCGCCCGGTCGTCGTCGTGGCCGTCAACGGCGGCTCGGACTCCGCGGTGAGCACTGCGCTTCCCGCGGCCATGGCCCGGGCCGGCGCCCTGCTGATCGTCTGCGGAGACCCGCAGAGGGTCAATCCCCTTCTGGCCACGGGCGTCTGATCGTCCGCGCCGCCGAGGGCCGGCCGGTCCGGCCGTCGGCGGCGCAACAGGCGGCCTGCGCGGTCACCGGGCTGCCGTGTGACGGTGCGCCCCGGGCGCCCCGCCACCGGCGCTGAGCGGGGCGGGAACACGTGCCAGGGAGCACGGCTGCCGTCCGCTGCGGCCTTCGCCGAGGATGTGCCAGCCGGTTGCCGTCAGCGTGATGTACGCGCCACAGCGCAGCCCGTGCAGGCTGCAGGCGTCACGCAGGCCCCACATCCAGGCGCCGTCCTCCTGCGTCCAATGGGCCTCGCCCTCACGGCAGTAGAGCAGGACGGCGGTACGGACGGGAACGCGCCTGCGCAGGTCGTGCGGGATCACCCGGCGCAACTGGGCGAGCAGCGCGTTGCGCAGCTCCCAGCCGTCGGGCGGGCCGGCACGTCTGACGAAGGAGGCGCTCGCGGCGAGCCGTTCGTCCGGGTCGAGCACGGCGACCACCGCCGTGGCCGGTGTGGGCAGATGGCGTGCATGCAGCCCGGTGACGACCTCGCGCGGGTTGCGCAGCAGCGGGACGCCGCACGCGGCCCATGCGGCGGGCTCGAGGAGCCTGCCCAGACGGGGAACGGGATCGGCCGGGGGAGGCGGAGCCAAGCCGAAGGCCATGATTCTCCCTTCGTCTGCACGCCCGTGTCCGGGCGGGAGTTCGGGCAGGAATGCACACCGCGGCAGCCGTCCACGGAAGCCGTGGACGGGCGGGAGCGGGGAGCCGGGGCAATTCTCCCGGGACCGATGGCCGTGCGGCAACGATCGATTCCCACCCGTGACCGGTATCCGGCGGTCCGCCGACTGAATTCCCCCCTCCGCCGCGCTCATCCCCGGTGGTGTTGCCCGCCTTCGCCCCCACTCATCCCTGCACGGCCAGGACCAGCGGAAACACCTGCCCGGCCCCGGACCGCCGCAACAGCCGCGCAGCGACGGCCAATGTCCAGCCCGAGTCGGTGAAGTCGTCGACCAGGAGCACCGGACCGTCGGCGGCCGCGAGCGCCTCCGCGAGCTGCGGCGGTACGGCCAGTGCGCCCTCCAGCGCGCGCAGGCGCTGGGCGCTGTTGGAGCGCGGCACTCTTGTGTCCGTGTGGTCGTCGCGGTACTCGACCGTGCCGAGCAGGGGCATGCGGCCGACGGCGGCGATGCGTTCGCCCAGCGACCGGATCAACTGCGGGCGGGTGCGCGAGGCCAGGGTGACGACGCCCACCGGCCGGGCGGGGGCGTCCGGGGCACCGGAGGCCCAACCCCCGGGGCCCCGGGCCCAGTCGGCCAGGACGGTCACCACGGCGGCGGAGACATCGTCCGGAACGGGGCAGTCCGGTGCCTGGGGTGCGAGCATCGGCCGCAGGCGGTTGCCCCAGCCGATGTCGGAGAGCCGGCCGAGGGCACGCCCCGGAGCGGCTTGTTCGCCCGCGGGAATGCGGCCCTTGAGGTCGACACCGACGGCGGGCAGGCCCGTCGGCCACATGCGCCGCGGCTCCACTTCCACGCCGGGACGCCCCAGCTCGCCCCGCGAAGCACCCAGGGCGGCCTCGGACACCTCGGCGGTGAACCGCGGCCCTGCGCAGTTGTCGCAACGGCCGCACGGGGCAGCCTGCTCGTCGTCCAACTGCCGCCGCAGGAACTCCATCCGGCAGGCCGTTGTCGTCGCGTAGTCGCGCATCGCCTGCTGTTCGGCCGTGCGCTGCTCGGCGACCCAGGCGTAGCGCTGGGCGTCGTACTCCCAGGGGCGGCCGGTCGCCGTCCAGCCGCCGCGCACTCTGTGGACGGCGCCGTCCACGTCGAGCACCTTGAGCATGGTCTCCAGGCGCGAACGGCGTAGTTCCACCCGGGGTTCCAGCGCGGGGAGGGAGAGCGGGACGTCCGATGCGGCCAGCACGTCGAGCGTGCGGCGCACCTGCTCCTCCGGGGGGAAGGCGAGCGAGGCGAAGTAGCTCCAGATCGCCTCGTCCTCGCGGCCGGGCAGCAGCAGCACCTCCGCGTGCTTCACCCCGCGCCCTGCGCGGCCCACTTGCTGGTAGTAGGCGATGGGGGAGGAGGGGGAGCCGAGGTGGACCACGAATCCCAGGTCCGGCTTGTCGAATCCCATGCCCAGTGCGGATGTGGCCACAAGTGCCTTGACGCGGTTGGCGAGCAGATCCTCCTCGGCCTGCTGGCGGTCGGCGTTCTCGGTCTTGCCCGTGTAGGAGGCGACGGTGTGGCCGCGGTGGCGCAGGAATGCCGCGACCTCCTCGGCGGCGGCGACGGTGAGGGTGTAGATGATGCCGGACCCGGGCAGCTCGCCGAGGTGGTCGGCGAGCCAGGCCAGCCGGTGGGCGGCGTCGGGCAGCCGGAGGACGCCCAGGCTCAGGCTCTCCCGGTCCAGCGGCCCGCGCAGGACGAGCGCCTTCTCCGCCCCCTCGCCCGTGCCCAGCTGTTCCGCGACGTCCGCGGTGACGCGGGCGTTGGCGGTGGCCGTCGTCGCCAACACGGGGACGCCCGGGGGCAGCTCGGCGAGCATGGTGCGCAGCCTGCGGTAGTCGGGCCGGAAGTCGTGGCCCCAGTCGGAGATGCAGTGCGCTTCGTCGACGACGAGCAGGCCGGTGGCGGCAGCGAGCTTGGGCAGCACCTGGTCGCGGAAGTCGGGATTGTTGAGGCGCTCCGGCGAGACCAGCAGCACGTCGACCTCGCCCGCGGCGATCTCGGCCTGCACGGTGTCCCACTCCTCGGTGTTCGAGGAGTTGATCGTGCGCGCCCGGATGCCTGCGCGCGCGGCCGCCTCCACCTGGTTGCGCATGAGCGCCAGAAGCGGGGAGACGATCACCGTGGGCCCGCTGCCGCGCTCGCGCAGGAGTGCCGTGGCCACGAAGTACACCGCGGACTTGCCCCAGCCTGTGCGCTGGACGACGAGGGCACGGCGGCGGTCGGCGACCAGCGCCTCGATCGCTCGCCACTGGTCCTCGCGCAGTCGCGCCTCGCCCGTGGCGTCTCCGACGAGACGGGCGAGGACGGCGTCGGCCGAGGCACGGAGGGCTTCGTTGGTCATGCCCCCATGCAACACGACATCACTGACACCGCGCGAACGCACTGTCCACAGCCCTCAGTATTAGTAGGACCATATGGCAGGGGTTATCCACAGGGCTGGCGGGCCTCGGCGGGCTCACGGGACCCTCGGGCCATGAGCAACCGCGACGAAACTTCCCGCCCGTCCGCCGCATCCGCCGACTCCTCGTCCGCCCCCTGGGATCCCCGGCCGGAATCCCAGATCACCCTCCGCAGTCCGGCCGAACTCGCCGACGCCCTCCCCTACTTGATGGGATTTCACCCGACCGACAGCATCGTCATGGTGGCGCTGCACGGCGACCGCGGCCGCTTCGGCGGGCGGCTCAGGCTCGGCATCCCCGGCAGCCGGAACGAGTGGCCCGACGTGTGTGACCAGCTCGCCGAGACCCTGGTCGCGGGCAGCGCCAAGCGGGGCGCCCGGCCCGACGGCATCGTGCTGTTCCTCTGCCGGGACCCCGGCGAGGGGGAGACGGCCCTCGAGATCATGAAGCGGCTCCAGCCGCTCGCGCAGTGCCTGCGCATCGCGTGCGGCAGCCTCGACGTGCCGGTCTACGAGGCGCTGTGCATCTCCGGCGGCCGGTTCTGGTCCTATTGCTGTCCCGACGAACGCTGCTGCCCGCCGGAAGGCGTGCCGCTGGCCCTCCCCGGGACCTCGGTGATGGCGGCGGCCGCCGCCTACGCGGGCATCCAGGTGCGGGGCACGCTGCGTGAGATGGAGGCCCGCTACGCACCCCTCACCGGAGACCGGGCCGAGGCGCAGCTGCGGGCGCTGGACGGGGCCGCCGCCGACCTCGTGCCCCGCATCCTGAGCGGCACGAACTGCGAGACGGTCCGGCAGGAGACGCTGGACCTGGTGCGGCTGCTGCTGGACCGGTTCCACGAGGCGGAGCCCGGCGCACAGCGCACGGACTCCGACGCGCGGGACGACGCGCTGGTCGGCGTCGACGAAGCGGCGGCGGTCATCATCGGCCTGCAGGACCGGGCCGCGCGCGACCGGGCCGCCGAGTGGATGGAGGGCCCGCAGGCCCCGGCGGCGCTGCGGCTCTGGCGGGCCCTCGCCCGCCGCTGCGTGCCGCCGTACCAGGAGCACGCCACGGCGCCGTTCGCCCTGGCCGGCTGGGTGGCCTGGTCCGTCGGGGACCATCCCGAGGCGAGGGTCGCCCTGGGCGGCGCGCTGACCATCGATCCCGGATACCTCTTCGCCCAGCTGCTGCACCGCGCCTGCAACGAAGGCCTGGACCCGGAGCTCCTGCGCCGCTGCCTCCGCCAGGAACGGGCCGACCGGGCATTGGCCTCCGCCGTCGAGGCCGGGACGAACGGTGCCGGGAGCGACCGTGCGAGGGCGGGCCAGTCCGGGGGAGCGGAGGCGAAGCCGGGCACATCCGCGGCAGCGGACAAGGCACCGCCCGCCAGGCGCCGCCGCCCTGCGACGACGGACGCTTCTGGCGGCCCGGCGACGGCCAACGGCCCCGCGGGCAGGGCCCGGCCGCGACGGCGCACCGGGCAGCGGGGCACGCGGAGCCGTCAGTGACCGCGCTGTGGAGCGGCCACCGTGACCTCCGCGGGGCCTGCACCGTTCACCCATGTAGCCCGCAATGGCTGTTCGACATCCGGACCGTGATGCCCCCAGGGAGCGCAGACGAGTGCAAGGCATTGCCCCCAACGGTCAGCAGGCCCACCGCCCGCCCGCACCCCGGCGCCCCGCCGGCGGACGCCCTCCCGGACCGGCCCCTGTGCACGGGGCGCTGATCTGCGTCGCGCTGCCCGCCCTGGCCATCTCCGGCGAGCACGGGCAGCTGACCGGCCAGGGCCTCGACGGTTTCTACCGCGGAGGGCGGCGCCTGCTCGCGCGGTGCAGGGTGCGGGTCGCGGGCGCCGAGCCGGTGCCCGTGCAGGGGCGCATGATCGCCGCGGGCCGGGCCCGGTTCGTCGGCACGGTGCGGACGGCGGCCGACGCCGGGCCCGACCCGGCCGTCACCGTCGAGCGGCTGCGGGACGCCGAGGGCACCGAGCGCATCACCCTGCGCAGCGCGGCGGTCCAGGAGGTTCGGCTGGCCCTGGAGGTGTCCCTGGGCACCGACCTCGCCGAGCTGGGTGCGGTGGCGGCGGGGCTGGCCGGGCCGGAGCTCCCCGCCGGGGTGCACGCCTCGGGGCTCCGCTGGTCGGGCCCCGGCGGGCAGGCGGTGGTCACCGCCGACCCCGCGCCCGGTGACGTCCTGGCCTCGGCAGGCTTGTTGTGCTGGGAGATACGGCTGCCGCCCGGCGGCAGCCACAGCATCGAGCTCCGGGTCCGTCCGGACGTCCCCGGCCGCCCGCATGCGGGCGGGAACGGCAGCCGTGACCGTGGCGGAGCACCCCCATGGAGCGATGCGGAGGCCGAAGGGGACGACCCGCGGGCCGCTGCCCTGCTGGCGGCGAGCCTGGAGGATCTGCGGGCCCTGCTGGTGCGCGACCCCGTGCACCCGGGCGACGCCCATCTCGCCGCCGGCATTCCCTGGCGCTGCGGCCGCCTCTCCCCGGCCGAGGCCCTGTGGGCCGCCCGGATGGCCCTTCCCCTGGGCACCGGCCTCGCCGCAGGGACGCTGCGCACACTGGCACGCACCCAGCTCACGGGGCCCGGGCCCGACGCCGGCCGCATCCCCGGCCCCCTGCGGCACGTCGGTGGCCATGTGCCGCCAGGCTGCACGGGCGTCGAGGCGACGCTGCTCTTCCCGACGGTCCTGGCCGAGGCCCGGCGGTGGGGGCTGCCACCACAGGAGACGGAGCCGCTCGTGCCCGCGGCCGAGCGGTGCCTGGCCTGGCTCCGCGCAGCAGCCGGGGACAGCGGGTACCTCGCGGACCCGGTGCCCGGCGGCCCCTACCGCTGCGAGGTGCAGGCCCATGCGCACCGGGCCGCGCTGCTGGGCGCGGACCTCCTCATGGCGTTCGGCCGACCCGGGGCCGAGGAGCTGCTCGACTGGGCCGCCGGGCTCAGGCGCCGCTTCCGGGAGGACTTCTGGGCCGACGACGCGGGCGGTGGCCGACCGGTGGCGTGCCTCACCCCCGACGGCCGCCGCATACCCCACCTGGGCTGCGCCGCCGCGCACCTGCTCGACACGGGGCTGCTCGGTGAGGGCCGGGTCGCCCCGGGGCTGCTCGACAAGGTGCAGACCGAGCAACTGGCCAGGTTGTTCGGCGGGCCGGCCCTCGACTCCGGCTGGGGCCTGCGCAGCCTCGGTGCGAGAGAGGCCGGGTACAACCCGTTCGGGCATCGGAGCGGCGCCGTGCGGGTCCACGAGACGGCCGTTGCCGTCGCGGGCCTCGCGGCGGCCGGATACGAGAACGAGGCGAGCGGGCTGTTGCGAGGAGTGGTCGACGCCGCCGAGGCCTTCGGCCACCGGCTGCCGGAGATGTACGCGGGGGAGCAGCGGGCCAGGGGCGGCGTGCCGCTGCCGCATCCGGCCGCCTGCCGTCCCGCGGCCGTCGCCGCCGCGGGTGCGGTCCAGCTGCTGGCCGTGCTCGCCGGGGTGCGGCCCGACGTGCCCGGGGGCAGCGTGGCGGTCCGGCCGCTGCGCAACGCCCCGCTGGGGGCCCTTCGTTTCACCGGGCTGCGCGTCGCCGGGCAGCCCTTTGCCGTCAGGATCAGCAGGCTCGGGCTCGGCATGGTCGAGGAAGCCGCCGGTGGCCTGCAGTTGGGGATGTGAGCGCCGTGCACGCCGGACTGACCGAAGGACCGCCCGCGGGCGTGGCCCAAGAGCCTGTTTATCGTCAGGCAGACGACTATGATCGCGTCATGCCCTACGACCCGTCGGCCTTTCCGCCCTTTGCCGTGACCGTCGACCTGGTCGTGCTGACCGTGCGTCGCCATGCGCTGTGCGCGCTGGCCGTGCGCCGTGGTGAGCCCCCGTTCCAGGGTCGATGGGCGCTGCCGGGCGGGTTCGTACGGGCCGACGAGGATCTGACCACGGCGGCCGCACGGGAGCTGTCCGAGGAGACCGGCCTGCATGCCCACGACCCCGCGGGCCCCGTGGTCCCGAATGCCGCGCACCTCGAACAGCTCGCCACGTACGGCGACCCCAAGCGCGACCCCCGCATGCGGGTGGTGAGCGTGGCGCACCTCGCCCTCGCCCCCGACCTGCCGGCCCCGCGGGCGGGAGGCGACGCGCGCAGCGTCCGCTGGGCGCCGGTGGAGGAGCTGCTGGATCAGGAGGCCGGCTACGGGCGCGAGGGCGAGCAGGCCGTTCCGCTCGCCTTCGACCATGCCCGCATCCTCGCGGACGGCGTCGAGCGCGCCCGCTCGAAGATCGAGTACTCCTCGCTGGCCACCGCGTTCTGCCCGCAGGAGTTCACGGTCGGCGAACTGCGCCGGGTCTACGAAGCGGTATGGGGCGTCGCGCTGGACCCGCGCAACTTCCACCGCAAGGTCACGGGCACTCCCGGCTTCCTGGTCCCCACCGGCGGTACGACGACGCGCCAGGGTGGGCGCCCGGCGCAGCTGTTCCGCGCGGGCGGGGCCACGCTGCTCAACCCGCCGATGCTGCGGCCCGAGGCGTAAGCCGCGGGGCGGCCGGGAGCGGCCTGCCCCACGGGTCCGTCCATCGGGGGTGACACACACCCCGGAAGAGCCGTCATTGCGTAGCAAATAAGACATACAGGGTTACGGTGCTGCGGTACGCCCTCCCGCCCCGCGCGCCGAGCCGGCCGTCGTGACCCCGCCGGTCACCGCTGATCCCGCGCGCCGAGCCGAATCACGTCACGCGCCCGCGAGAGAAGCCATGATCCAGGCCATCGGACTCACCAGCGCCCCCCGCCGCAACAAGCCCCTCGCCGTCGACGACCTCACCTTCGAGGCCCGCCCGGGGCGGGTCACCGTCCTGCTCGGCGAGCGGGGGGCCGGCAAGACCAGCGCACTGCGCCTGATGCTGAGGCTCGACCCCGGGCGCGGCGTCGCCCTCTTCCGCGGCCGCTCCCTGGACCAGGTGCCCCACCCCACCCGCGAGATCGGGATGCTCCTGGGCGACGTCCCCGGCCACCCCGGGCGGACGGCCCGCGGACACCTGCGCATGCTCAGTGCCGCCGCCGGGGTCCCCGCCGAACGCGCCGACGACGTCCTGGAGGTCGTCGGGCTCAGCGGGCTCGCCGACCAGCGCCTGGGCGGGTTCTCTCTCGGCATGGACCGCCGCCTCGGCCTGGCCGCCGCGCTCCTCGGTGATCCCCACACGCTGATCCTCGACGAACCGACCCACGGCCTCTCCCCCCGCGAGACCGCATGGCTGCACGGAATGCTGCGCGGCTACGCGGCCCAGGGCGGCGCCGTCCTCGTCACCTCGCGCGAGGCCATGGAAGCGGCCCGCCTCGGCGACCAGGTCGTCACCATCGACCACGGCAGGCTCGTCGCGGACCAGGAGGCCGCCGCGTTCGCCGCTTGCCGGTTGCGCCCGCGCGTCGCCGTCCGCTCGCCGCACGCCGCCCGGCTCGCCCATCTCCTCGGTGAGGAGGCGGAGGCGGCAGCGGGGCCGGGGAGCGCGCCCCCCGGCCCTCCCGTCGAGGTCGCGTTCGACGGGAGCAGCCTGCTCCACGTCTACGGCAGCAGCGGCGCGGCCGTCGGCGAGGTCGCGTACCGGCACGGCATCCTGGTGCACCGCCTGACCGAGGAGACCGGCGACACCGGCCCCGTGACCCCGCTGGAACGTGCCGACGGTCGTACCCCGGAGGTCGCGGGCGGCCCTGTCGGCGCGGACTCCGCCGGGGGCGAAGAACAGGTCGCCGACGCCTCCTCGTCCCGCACGCCTCCCCGTGTGCACAAACGCCGGGCCGCGCCCGGTCCCACCTGGCCGCTGCGCTATGAACTGCGCCGCTCCGCGGGGGTGCGCACCGGCTGGACGGTGGGAGTCGTGGCCCTGGCCGCCTCCTTGGCCGTTTCCGTGCTGCTCGCCCGTACCGGCAACCCGCCGGCGCTGCGGCTGCTCACCGGCTGGCCGCTCGCGTTCCCGCTCCCGCCGGTCGCCTTCGGTGCCGGGCTGCTGGGCGCACTCGCCTTCGGACAGGAGTTCCGCTACCCCGCCCTCGGACCGGACCAGGGTGCTGTCCCGCGCCGCCTGGGGCTGCTGGGTGCCAAGCTGACGGTCACCGCCGCAGCCGCGCTGTTCCTCGCGCTAGCCTCCGTCGGCATCGACGCCGCCGTCCTGCGCCTGCTCTTCGGGGAGCCGGTCGCGACCCTTCCGGACGACTGGGGCATCACACTGACCGGGTGGGCCGTGCTCTCGGTGGGCTGCGCCTGGGCCGGTCTCTTCGCTGCAGGGCTCTTCCGGTCCACCGGGCTGGGCCTGCTCGCCGTCCTGGCGGTGCCGGTGTTCGTGGTGCCCGTGCTGAGCGGACTGTTCGCCCGGCCCGCGGTGCGCTCACTGACCGGTCTTCCGGAGCGGCTGCGCTCGACGGCCGTCGTTCAGTGGCCGTCCGGGATGGACCAGGGCTTCACGGCGGTGCTGCGGCTGATGGCCCAGCCGGTCGGCTGGGCACTGGCACTGGCTCTTGCAGGGCTCGGAGGGGCTTACATCCTCGCCGTGTTGCGCGGGCGGCCGCGCTGAGGCTGTGCTAAAGCCGCGAGCCACGCAAGGATCCACGCAGAGTGACAATCGGTCCGGGGGTACGGAGGCCGTCGCCGGGTCATGACCGTGGCAGATGTGGCCAGGGCGCTGTCCGAGCAGCGAATCGACGAACGGGAGGCCGTGACACTCCGCATTCACTCTGCCGTGAGCAGTGCGGCCATATGTCCAATTGAGCGTCAATTGTCAGGTAATGGGCGATCACCCTTTCGTGTGCTTTTCACCAAAGACCTCAAGGGGCCAGAAGGTGTAGCCGACAAAGGAAGCGTGAGTACCCTTGCGCACACCATGATGACCGCGGCTCGCCCCGCCGATTCCGGCCTCGCCGGCCCGGGCGAGCTTGACCGCTACTCCTACGCCGAGGCCCCCGGGGCCGACCGTGGCGTCCCGCCCGCCTGGGAGGGCGAGGCGGAGCTCGGCCGCGCGGGCCGCCGTGCGGCCGGCAGCCGCGGCCGGGGCCTGCACGGCCAGCTCGTCCAGCAACTGGGCCAGATGATCGTCTCCGGGGACCTGGGCGCCGACCGCCCGCTGGTCCCGGAGGAGATCGGGCAGCGCTTCGAGGTCTCCCGCACCGTCGTCCGCGAATCCCTGCGCGTGCTGGAGGCCAAGGGCCTGGTCAGCGCCCGCCCCAACGTCGGCACCCGGGTCCGCCCGGTCAGCGACTGGAACCTGCTCGACCCGGACATCATCGAATGGCGGGCCTTCGGCCCGCAGCGGGACGACCAGCGCCGCGAGCTGTGCGAGCTCCGCTGGACCATCGAGCCGCTCGCCGCACGGCTGGCGGCGGGCCACGGCCGCGAGGACGTCCAGCAGCGGCTGGCCGACATGGCCGAGATCATGGGGCACGCCCTGGCCCAGGGCGACTCGCTCACCTTCTCCCGCGCCGACGCCGAGTTCCACTCCCTCCTGCTGCAGGTCGCCGGCAACCGCATGCTGGAGCACCTCGCGGGCATCGTCTCGGCCGCCCTGCACGTCTCCGGGGCCTCGTCCAGCGGCTGCGACCGGCCCACCGAGGCGGGCGTCGGTCAGCACCTGCGGATCGTCGACGCGGTGGGAGCGGGCGACGCGGCCGGAGCGGAGGCGGCGATGCGTCAACTGCTGGTCGCCCACCCGGAGGTCGAACGCGTCGTCCCCGCGCCGCGCGAGCACTGACCGGTCGGCGGGACCGTACGGACGGGACGGTTCAGCGCGGGACCGCTCATCCGGCGCGCGCGTACGGCCGTGCGCGCGCCGAGTGGGCCGTTCCGCGCGACTGCCGGAGCCAGGAGCGGTGATCTGCCCGATTCGGTGTCCTTTCGCTCCGTTATGGGGTGTGACTCGGGCCACGAGGATTGGGCGTAACGCTCTTTGAGGCAGCGCGATGACTAAAGAGGTGGTAGCCGCGGAGGGAATACAGGACTCCCGTGAGGCGCTGTGTTGCTCTGCACTACTGCCCGCGCCGTCGGTTCATCCTTGCCGGCGGTCGTCGGAACCGGTCGCCCGAAACGGCGGGCCGGGGCCGGAAGCCGTTTCCATCGTTCCGAGAGGTTGTTCGTGTCGGCCAGCACATCCCGTACGCTCCCGCCGGAGATCGCCGAATCCGAGTCTCTGATGGCGCTCATCGAGCAGGGAAAGGCCGAGGGGCAGATCGCCGGCGACGACGTGCGTCGGGCCTTCGAGGCTGACCAGATTCCGCCAACCCAGTGGAAGAACGTACTGCGCAGCCTCAACCAGGTCCTCGACGAGGAGGGTGTGACGCTGATGGTCAGTGCCGCAGAGGCGCCCAAGCGCACCCGCAAGAGCGTCGCAGCGAAGAGCCCGGCGAAGCGCACCGCCACCAAGGCCGTCGCCTCCAAGACGGTCACCTCCCGGCAGGCAGCACCTGCCGGATCGGCCGTCTCCGTCACGTCCGCCCAGTCGGGCGCGTACGGGGAGGACGAGGCCGGCGAGGGCGTGGCGCCCGCCAAGAAGACCGCCGCCAAGAAGGCAGTGGCCAAGAAGACGGTGGCCAAGAAGACCGCCGCCAAGAAGACGGCGGCCAAGAAGACCGCCGGCAAGAAGGATGCCGACGAGCTCCTCGAGGACGAGCTCCTCGAGGAGACCCCTGCCCCGGGCAAGGGTGAAGAAGAGGAAGAGGCCGGCGAGAACAAGGGCTTCGTGCTGTCCGACGAGGACGAGGACGACGCCCCTGCGCAGCAGGTCGCGGTGGCCGGTGCCACCGCCGACCCGGTCAAGGACTACCTCAAGCAGATCGGCAAGGTCCCCCTGCTCAACGCCGAGCAGGAGGTCGAGCTCGCCAAGCGCATCGAGGCCGGTCTGTTCGCCGAGGACAAGCTGGCGAACGCCGACAAGCTGGCCCCGAAGCTCAAGCGCGAGCTGGAGATCATCGCCGAGGACGGGCGCCGCGCCAAGAACCACCTGCTGGAGGCCAACCTCCGTCTGGTGGTCTCGCTGGCCAAGCGCTACACCGGCCGCGGCATGCTCTTCCTGGACCTCATCCAGGAGGGCAACCTCGGTCTGATCCGCGCGGTGGAGAAGTTCGACTACACCAAGGGCTACAAGTTCTCCACGTACGCGACCTGGTGGATCCGCCAGGCCATCACGCGCGCGATGGCCGACCAGGCCCGCACCATCCGTATCCCGGTGCACATGGTCGAGGTCATCAACAAGCTCGCCCGCGTCCAGCGCCAGATGCTCCAGGACCTGGGCCGCGAGCCCACCCCGGAGGAGCTGGCCAAGGAACTCGACATGACCCCCGAGAAGGTCATCGAGGTCCAGAAGTACGGCCGCGAGCCGATCTCCCTGCACACCCCGCTGGGCGAGGACGGCGACAGCGAGTTCGGTGACCTCATCGAGGACTCCGAGGCGGTCGTGCCGGCGGACGCAGTCAGCTTCACGCTCCTGCAGGAGCAGCTGCACTCCGTCCTGGACACGCTCAGTGAGCGCGAGGCGGGCGTCGTCTCGATGCGCTTCGGCCTCACCGACGGCCAGCCCAAGACGCTGGACGAGATCGGCAAGGTCTACGGCGTGACCCGCGAGCGCATTCGCCAGATCGAGTCCAAGACGATGTCCAAGCTGCGTCACCCGTCGCGTTCCCAGGTGCTGCGCGACTACCTGGACTGATCCACCGGATCCGGTCTGCGGGCAGGGCCCGGTCCCTCTTCGGAGGGGCCGGGCCCTGCCCGCTTCCGGATGCGGCGACCGCTCGCGGGGACGACGCTGGGTATGCGAAGAACTCCATTCGGTCAGGAGAGGTGGGTGTATGCGTGCCCTGAGCTACCCGCTGGTCGGGACGGCCGTGCTGGTCCTGCTGGCGCCGGGCCCTGTCCGGGGGGACGACCGCGGGGTGGTCGGCGGGCAGGCGGTGAGCATCGCGGACGCGCCCTGGGCGGTGGCTCTGGCGAGTCGTGACCGGTTCGGCCCCATCCGGTCCGGGCAGTTCTGCGGCGGGGCGCTGGTGGGGCGTACGACCGTCGTCACGGCGGCGCACTGCCTGAGCCGTGAGGTGCTCGGCGGTGATCCGTCGGACGCGAAGGACCTGCGCGTCATCGTCGGCCGCACCGATCTGCGGACCCGGCAGGGCAGCGAGCTGCCGCCGAAGAGCATCTGGGTCAACCCGGGCTTCGACCCGGAGACCAACGCGGGGGACGTCGCCGTCATCACTCTGGCCACACCGGTGCCGGACAACTACCCGATCACCATGGCGCAGGCCGGGGACGGTGCCTACGCCCCCGGTACGTCGGCTGGTGTCTACGGGTGGGGGGACATGATCGGCAACGGCAACTATGCGGACGGGCTGCGGGCGTCCCAGGTGTTCGTGCTGGAGGACGAGCAGTGCCGACGGGTGTATCCGGGCGGCCAGGAGGCCGTGTACCAGTCGTCGTCGATGCTGTGTGCGGGCGTGCTGCAGGGCGGGCGGGACGCCTGCCAGGGGGACAGTGGGGGGCCGCTGGTGGCGGACGGACGGCTGGTGGGGCTGGTGTCGTGGGGCAGCGGTTGCGCCCTGCCGCAGCATCCGGGGGTGTACACGCGCATCTCCGCGGTGGCCGCCCTGGTGCAGCAGCACAGCACCGACAGCCTGCTGCGGCCGCCTGCCGTGAACCCGCAGCCCGCCGCGCCGCCCGCAGCGGTCACGCCACCACAGGCCCCGCCGCCGGCCGCGGCGCCTCCGGCACCGCCCCAGACGGCTGTTCAGGGGCCGCCGCAGCCTCCCGTGCAGGCACAGGCCGCTCAGCAGCCACAGGGCGCTCAGCCGCCCGGGAAGACCCCGCGGTGAGGGTACGAGAGCGGGCGGCCTCCCCGTGGGGCGGCCGCCCGCGGCTGTCCAGCCCTGGGTGGCGGGACCTCGCTCGTCGTGGAATGCGATGTATCAGCGTTCCGAGAGGGACTCAGTGGTCCTCGTCGGACGCAGACGCCGGGACGGCGGTGAGCCGCTCCGTCTCGTCCTGTATCTCCGCGGCGATCTTCTTGAGTTCTGGCTCGAACTTGCGCCCGTGGTGGGCACAGAAGAGCAGTTCACCGCCGCTCATGAGAACGACGCGCAGGTATGCCTGAGCGCCGCACCGGTCGCAGCGGTCAGCGGCCGTCAGCGGGCTCGCGGGGGTCAGAACAGTAGTCACGTCGCCTCTTCTCTAGCTCGACGAGCTGTCGTACCAGGGTCAACATCCAACCAGGCCGAAAACGTTCCCGCTCGTGGCTTTTCCTCGAAACTTCCTTCCGAGTGAGCCGGATCTTGACGATTTGGCGGCGAATGAGCCGTATTGCGTGGGCCTACGGTTTCACGTCGCTGGGGGTTGTCGTCCGCCCCGGCTGGCTGCCGGGTTGTTCTTGAGGACGTGCCCGGAGCCTAAATGGTTCATGCCTCCAAGGGAACGTGATGTGCACGTCACCCCGGGGAGGTATCGAACATGTGATCTAGGTCTGGATTAGCATGGCCCTGGTTACGGGTGGCGGCACAAAGGCTCTACCAGGCCTCGGTACCCTCTGAACGGCGACCCGAGCCACCCATGTGCCCGAATGCGGGCCAGACAGAAATTCAGCGAGGAGCGAACCGCGTGACCGCCGAAATGTCCGTGCCGTCCACTGCGCTGCTGACCGGAGCAGACCGGGACGGCTCCAACTACACCGCGCGGCACCTGCTCGTCCTCGAGGGCCTCGAAGCCGTCCGCAAGCGACCCGGCATGTACATCGGGTCCACGGACAGCCGTGGCCTGATGCACTGCCTCTGGGAGATCATCGACAACTCCGTCGACGAGGCCCTGGGCAGCTACTGCGACCGCATCGAGGTCGTCCTCCACGACGACGGCTCGGTGGAGGTGCGGGACAACGGCCGCGGCATCCCCGTGGACGTCGAGCCCAAGACGGGCCTGTCCGGCGTCGAGGTCGTGATGACCAAGCTGCACGCGGGCGGCAAGTTCGGCGGCGGCTCCTACGCCGCCTCCGGCGGTCTGCACGGCGTGGGCGCGTCCGTCGTCAACGCGCTGTCGTCCCGGCTGGACGTCGAGGTCGACCGCAGCAGCAGGACGCACGCGATCAGCTTCCGCCGCGGCGTCCCCGGCATCTTCACCGAGTCCGGCCCGGACGCCCCCTTCGACCCCGCCAGCGGCCTGCTCAAGGGCAAGAAGGTGCCCAAGAACCGCACCGGCACCCGCGTCCGCTACTGGGCGGACCGGCAGATCTTCCTCAAGGACGCCAAGCTCTCCCTGGAGACGCTCTACGGACGCGCCCGGCAGACGGCGTTCCTGGTGCCGGGGCTGACCATCGTCGTGCGCGACGAGCGGGGCCTGGACGGCGCCGAGGTCACCGAGGAGACGTTCCGCTACGACGGCGGCATCAGCGAGTTCTGCGAGTACCTCGCGCAGGACAAGGCCGTCTGCGACGTGCTCCGGCTGACCGGCCAGGGCACTTTCAAGGAGACCGTCCCCGTCCTGGACGAGCGCGGTCACATGACACCCACCGAGGTCACCCGTGAGCTCGGCGTGGACATCGCGCTGCGCTGGGGCACCGGGTACGACACCGCGGTCAAGTCCTTCGTCAACATCATCGCCACCCCCAAGGGCGGCACGCACGTGGCCGGATTCGAGCGGTCGATCACCAAGACCGTCAACGAGGTGCTCCGCTCGGCCAAGCTGCTCCGCGTCGCCGAGGACGACGTCGTCAAGGACGACGCCATGGAGGGGCTCACCGCCGTGGTGACCGTGCGGCTGGCGGAACCGCAGTTCGAGGGGCAGACCAAGGAGGTCCTCGGCACCTCGGCCGCCTCCCGCATCGTGGCGAATGTGGTCGCCAAGGAGCTCAAGGCGTTCCTGACCTCGACCAAGCGCGATGCGAAGCAGCAGGCCCGGGCGATCCTGGAGAAGGTCGTCGCGGCCGCCCGCACACGGATCGCCGCCCGGCAGCACAAGGAGGCCCAGCGGCGGAAGACGGCCCTGGAGTCCTCTTCGCTGCCGGCCAAGCTCGCCGACTGCCGCAGCGACGACGTCGAGCGCAGCGAGCTGTTCATCGTCGAGGGCGACTCCGCGCTGGGCACGGCCAAGCTCGCCCGGAACTCGGAGTTCCAGGCCCTGCTGCCGATCCGCGGCAAGATCCTCAACGTCCAGAAGTCGTCGGTCTCCGACATGCTGAAGAACGCCGAGTGCGGCGCGATCATCCAGGTGATAGGAGCAGGCTCCGGCCGCACCTTCGACATCGACGCGGCGCGCTACGGCAAGGTCATCTTCCTGGCGGACGCCGATGTGGACGGCGCCCACATCCGCTGCCTGCTGCTCACGCTGTTCCAGCGCTACATGAGGCCGATGGTGGAGGAGGGGCGGGTGTTCTCCGCGGTACCTCCGCTGCACCGGGTGGAGCTCATCAACCCCCGCAAGGGCCAGGACAAGTACATCTACACCTACTCCGACGGCGAGCTGCGGCAGACGCTGCTGGAGCTGGAGCGCAAGAACATCCGCTACAAGGAGAGCATCCAGCGCTACAAGGGCCTCGGTGAGATGGACGCCGACCAGCTGGCCGAGACCACGATGGACCCGCGCCACCGCACGCTGCGCCGGATCAACATCAGCGACCTGGAGGCGGCGGAGCGCACCTTCGACCTGCTGATGGGCAACGAGGTGGCCCCGCGCAAGGAGTTCATCACCAACTCCGGGGCCACGCTGGACCGCTCGCGCATCGACGCCTGACCCCCGGCGGCCGGGCCGGCGTCCACCCCCGGGTGGAGAGAGATCTCCACCCGGGCTCCACCCCGGGCCCACCCGTGCTCCGATCCCCGCCGGGAGCCGGATCCGTAGCGTCGGACGTGTCCTTCCCGCGGTCCTGCCGCGGACGTCCCCGCTCCCCGGAGGCTCCCCCATGTCCGGCCTTGTCGACGTCGCCGTCATCTGCGCCGTCATCGCGATCGTGCTGGTACGGCAGCTGAAGCCGCGCAGGCTGGCCCAGGACGCCGGGCGCTGGTGGCTGCTGCCCGCCGTGCTCGTGGTGATGGCGGTGCGCCAGCCGGGCCTGATCGACGCCGGGCACCGGGCGGCCTCGGCCGGGCTGTTGGCCGCCGGGGTGCTGGCCGGGCTCGCCACGGGAACGGCCTGGGCCTGGACCAGCCGCATATGGACCGACGCCTCGGGAACGGTCTGGGCCAAGGGCGGCAAGGCGACCGCGGCGGTGTGGGCCGGCGGTCTGGTGCTGCGGCTCGTGCTCTACGGGATAGGCACGCTGGCCGGGGTCCACCAGGGCGGGCCGGGCGTCATGGTCACCGTGGCGGCGCTGCTCCTCGCCCGCACGGGGGTGCTGGCCCACCGGGGCCGTGGGCTGGCCCCGGCGTACCGTGTCCCTGCCGGTGGCTGAGACCGGCGCCGTGGCGGAAGGACCGTACGTGCCGATGCAGAGCTGGACCGTGTGGCCGGCCCGCGAAGCGCTGTCCCCGGTGGGGGTTCCGCCGGCGCGCAGAACGATCTCGTGGGCGGTCCGGATCGTCTTCGCCTGCATGTTCCTGTGGAGCCTGCTGCACCAGGGCGTGTTCCAGGGGTGGGGTTACGGGGCCTTCGCCGCAGGTGTCCTGCTCGGCGTCGTCGCGGTCTGGCGGTACCGGCTCACGACGCTCGGGCAGCGGCTGTGGCCGTCGGTCGGGTGGCTGGGCGTGCTGTTCGCGGTGGGGGTGCTCGCCGAGGCCGGCGGGGCGCACCTCGCGGCCACCGGGTTGTGGTGCCTGTGCGGGGGCATCGCCATCGAGCGGCTCCCCCTGGCGTACGGGTTCGGTGTCGCGGCCGCCGTCATGGGGACGTACGCCCTGGTGAGCACGGGCAGTTTGGCGGGGACGGCTCTCACGGTGGGGTTGGTGGGGCTCATCGGGTACACGCTGAGGCTGGACGAGGAGGCGCGCGGGGCCGGATTCCGGCTGCTGGCCCAGGAGCGGGCCGCGCGCAGCGCAGAGGCCGAGTCGGCGGCGCTGGCGGAGCGGGCCCGGATCGCCCGGGAGATCCACGACGTGCTCGCGCACAGCCTCTCGGCGCAGATGGTCCACCTGGAGGCGGCACGCCTGCTGATCGAGGGGGGAGGGGAGCGGGAGCAGATCCTGGAGCGGGTCACCGCGGCCCGGCGCATGGCGCGTTCGGGGCTGGCCGAGACGCGGCAGGCGCTGTCGGCCCTGCGCGGCGAGATCGCCCAAGTGGAGGACTTCCTGCGGGAGGTGGCGGCTGCGGAGGGAGCGGTGCTGGAGGTGACGGGCGAGCCCCGGAGGGTGCCGGCCGAGGCCGGGCTGGCGGTGCGCAGGGTGGCGCAGGAGGCGCTGACCAATGTGCGCAAGCACGCCCCGGGGGCGCGGGTGGAGATGAAATTCGCCTATCTGGAGGGAGAGGTGGAGCTGTCGGTCCGTGACAGCGGGGCGCGTCGGCCCGTGGGCGGTCTTGCGGTCTCCGGCGCCGGGTACGGTCTGATCGGGATGCGGGAGCGTGCCGAGCTGCTGGGCGGCACGCTGGAGGCCGGGCCGGCCGGGACTGATCGGGAGGGGTTCGTGGTGCGTCTGCGGGTGCCGGCGTGACGGGTGGCACGGATGACGGTGCCGGGGGAGAGCAGCGTCGGCGGGCGCGGGTCGTGGTCGCCGACGACCAGACCGTGGTGCGCGAGGGCATCGTGATGCTGCTGGGGTTGCTGCCCGGTATCGAGGTCGTCGGTGCGGCGGCGGACGGCCTGGAGGCGGTGCGGCTGGTCGCCGAACAGGCCCCGGATGTGGTGCTGATGGACCTCCGGATGCCCCGCTGCGACGGGGTGGAGGCCACGCGCCGGATCCGTCGTGATCACCCGGGCACCCAGGTCGTGGTGCTCACCACGTTCGGCGACGACGGCTCGCTGTTCCCGGCGCTGAAGGCCGGGGCGCGGGGCTATCTCACCAAGGACGCCGGGGCGGAGGAGATCGTCCGGGCCGTCGAGCAGGTGATGTCGGGCGAGGCGGGGCTGTCGCCGAAGGTACAGATGCGGCTGCTGGAAAGCCTGTCCGCGCCGGTGGCCGAGGTGCCCGGCGCCGGGCCCGCGGCTCCCCGGGAGCTGCCGGACGGGCTGACGGTCCGGGAGGCGGAGGTCCTCTCCCTGGTGGCCGACGGGCTGTCGAACACCGAGATCGCCCGGCGGCTGCACGTGAGCACGGCGACGGTCAAGACGCACATCAACAACCTCTTCGCCAAGGCCGGGGTCCGCGACCGCGCCCAGGCCGTGCGCTACGCCTACCGTCACGGCATCGCCCGGCCCCCGGGCACGCAGGTCACTTGAGCGTGCCGGAAGGGGAGTTCAGCTCCGGACCGCCCAGGTGTAGCGGTGTTCCGGGCGGCCCGTTTCGCCGTAGCGGAGGGTGAGGTCGAGCCGGCCGGACTCCTCAAGCCGTTTGAGGTAGCGCTGGGCCGTGGAGCGGCTCAGGCCCGAGCGCTCCGCGACCTCGTGTGCGGACAGGGGGGATGCCGCGTCCGAGAGCACCCGGCGGATCAGTTCGGCCGTCGGCGCGGAGTGGCCCTTGGGCAGGGGAGCGGCGACGGCCGCGGTGCGCAGGGTGCCGAAGATCCGGTCCACCTGGTCCTGTTCGGCCTCCTGGGTGCCCTCCAGGGCCCGGCGCAGCTGGGCGTATGCCTCCAGCTTCACCCGCAGCCCCGCGAAGGTGAACGGCTTGACCAGGTACTGCAGTGCGCCGTAGCGCATGGCGGTGCGCACGGTCGTGATGTCGCGGGCCGCGGTCACCATGATGACGTCCGTGTGGTGGCCGAGCTGGCGGATGCGGCGGACCAGGGAGAGGCCCGTCTCGTCGGGCAGGTAGTGGTCGAGGAGCACCAGGTCGACGCCGCCGCCCGCGAGTTCGGCCAGTGCCTGGGCCGCGCTGTGGGCGATGGCGCGGACGCGGAAGCCCGGAACGCGGGACACATAGGCGGCGTTGATCTCCGCGACGCGGAAGTCGTCGTCCACGACCAGGACTTCGATCACCGGGCCACCTCCTGCAGCGGGACCGCCGCCCGCAGCGCCTCCGGCAGCTCCACCGTGAACACCGCACCTCCGCCGTCCCGTTCGCCCACCCGGGCTGCTCCGCCGTACCGCTCCGCCAGCCGTTGCACCAGGGGGAGCCCCAGCCCCCGCGGCCGGTTCGGGGCGGCCTGCTTGGTGGACCAGCCGTCGGTGAACACCAGCTCCCGCGCCGCGGCGGGGACCCCCGGCCCGTTGTCCGCGACCCGCATCACGACCGTCGTCCCCACCGTCCGCACCTCCACCTCCACGTATGCCCCGGCGCGCCCTGCGGCCGCGTCCAGTGCGTTGTCCACGAGATTGCCCAGCACCGTGACCAGGTCCCGGGGGTCCACCACCTGCTCGGGCAGCTGCGTCGCCCTGCTCACCCGCAGGGCCACCCCTCGCTCGGCCGCGACCGCGCTCTTGCCCACCAACAGGGCGCCGACCAGCGGCTCGTGGACCTTTTCGAGGACCTGCTCGGCCGTGGCCCGGTGCGCGCCGGTCACCTCGGCCACGAAGTCCACGGCCTCCTCGTACAGCCCCAGTTCCAGCAGTCCCACGATGGTGTGCATGCGGTTGGCGTGCTCGTGGTCCTGTGCGCGCAGCGCCTCCGCGAGGCCCCGGGTGCCGTCCAGTTCCCGGGCGAGCTGCTCCAGTTCGGTCCGGTCGCGCAGGGTGGCCACGGTTCCGCCGTCGCGGGTCTCCATCCGGTTGGCGACCAGCACGCGCCCGTTCCAGACGGTGAGCAGGTCCGTCCCCGACACCCGTCCCGCCAGTACGTCGGCGGCCCGGCCGGGCGGCAGGACGGCGTCGATCGGCCGCCCGGTGGCCCCGGGGCCGATGCCCAGCAGCCGTTGTGCCTCGTCGTTGACCAGCCGCACCCGGCCGCGCCGGTCGAGTGCGACGACGCCCTCGCGGATGCCGTGCAGCATCGCCTCGCGCTCGTCCAGGAGGGCGGAGATCTCGGAGAGTTCGATGCCGTGCGTCCGGGCGCGCAGCCGCCAGGAGACGGCGAACACGGCCAGCGCACCGACCGCGAGCGCGGCTCCCGCGTACGTCAGGATGCCGGGGAGCGCCCTGATCACCCCGCCGCGTACGTCGTCGTAGGCGATGCCCACCGACACGGCGCCCACGATGGCGCCCTCGGTGTCGCGCAGCGGCACCTTGCCGCGCGCGGAGCGGCCCAGGGTGCCGTTCTCGATGCCCGTCCACTCGCCCCCTGCGAGTGCGGGCCCCGGATCGCTGCCGACGTGGCGGCCGATCTCCCCGGGCGTGGTGTGCGACCAGCGGATGCCCCGGGTGTCGACCACCACGACGTAACGGGCGCCGGTGGCCAGGCGGATGCGTTCGGCGGCGGCCTGCACCGGGCCGTCGGGGTCCGGCCGTCCGGCGAGGATGTCGTGGGCGATGCCCGGCTGGGCGGCGGTGGCCTGCGCGATCGCCAGCGCCCGGCGCTTGGCCTGTTCGTCGAGCTGGGACTCCAGCGGAGCCAGGAGCAGTCCGGTGGTGAGCGCGATGACCCCGGTGGTGATCAGCAGTTGCACGGACAGCACATGGGCGAAGACGCGGCGGGGCCACCGGGGGCGCATGTCGGTCCCTTTCGTCTCGGCACCACCCCGTAGCGGTTGTTGCAGGGTGTCGCATTCCATCCGTTCCGTTGCGCTGCGATGCAGCAGCATGAACCGAACGTAGCCGGATCACACGGCTTCCTCAGCCCCTGTGGCGCTTTGTTGTCCTGACTGTTGTTCTAACGCGCGCAAAACGAGCAGAACAGGGTTCGTGCACTCAAGCCGCACAGCGCTCACAAGGCTGCCCCTGTGCCCTGGGTCACTCCTAGCCTCCACCTCCGGCCGCCCCGTCACGGAGCGCGGGGCCGGACGGCCGGTGCAAGGTGTGCAAGGAGGCGGACGTGAACAGCGGCAATCGGCCGGGCAATGTCCCGGCGATCGAGCTGCGCGGTGCGAGCAAGGTGTTCCGGACGCCGTCGGGCGGGGTGCACACGGCTGTGCGCGATCTCGATCTGACCGTCGGGCGGGGCGAGTTCGTGGCCGTCGTGGGTCCCACGGGGTGCGGGAAGTCCACCACGCTCACCCTGGTCAGCGGGCTGGAGGAGCCGACCGAGGGTGAGGTGCTGATCGACGGCGGGTCGGTGGAGGGGATCCGGCCGGAGGTCGGTTTCGTCTTCCAGCAGGACGCGGTCTTCCCCTGGCGGACGGTGCTCTCCAACGTGGCGGCGGGCCCCCGGTTCCGCGGCGTGCCCAAGGCGGAGGCCCGGGCGCGGGCCCGCGACTGGCTCGGCCGGGTGGGGCTCGCCGCCTTCGCCGACCGCTATCCGCACCAGCTCTCCGGCGGCCAGCGCAAACGCGTGGCCCTGGCCCAGACGTTCGTCAACGACCCGGCGATCCTGCTCATGGACGAGCCCTTCTCCGCGCTCGACGTGCAGACCCGCGCGCTGATGTCGGACGAACTCCTGGAGCTGTGGGGCGGATCCCGCGGTTCCCGCCCCGGCGCGCAGGCCGCCTCCGTCGTCTTCGTCACCCACGACCTGGAGGAAGCGATCGCGCTGGCCGACAAGGTCGTGGTGATGACCGCGGGACCGGCCACCGTCAAACAGGTCTTCCCCATCGGCCTGCCGCGCCCCCGCAAGGTCGAATCCGTGCGTCTGGAACCGCAGTTCATCGAGCTCTACCGGGAGATCTGGGCCTGCCTCGGCGAGGAAGTCCGCATCACCCGCGAAAGGGGTGCCGCCCGTGTCGCCTGAAGCCGTCTCCGCCGCCGTGGCCGTCCGGGGAAGGAAGGAGGGCCGCACGGAGGCCCGGGCGCGGGCCGCCCGGCAGTACCGGCTGCTGGTCCTCGGTGCCCGGGTGCTGCTGCTGGCCGCCGTCCTCGGTGCCTGGGAGGTCCTGGCCCGCACCGAGGTCATCGATCCCTTCAACTTCTCGATGCCGTCGAGGATCTGGGACCGGATCGTCCAGTGGACGACGCACGGCACCGCTCAGGGATCGCTCGGCGAGCAGATCTGGTACACGCTCCAGGAGGCCCTGCTCGGCTGGGGCATCGGGGTCGCGGGCGGCGTGGTGCTCGGCATCGTGCTCGGCCGGATCCGCTTCCTGGCCGATGTCCTCGGCCCGTACATCAAGGTCCTCAACGCGCTGCCGCGTATCGTGCTCGCACCGATCTTCATCATCCTCTTCGGCCTCGGGCCCGCCTCCAAGGTCGCCTCGGCCGTGGTGCTCGTCTTCTTCCCGGTCTTCTTCAACGCCTTCCAGGGCGCGCGCGAGGTGGACCGCAACCTGGTGGCCAACGCCCGCATCCTGGGCGCCAGTCACCGCCAGGTCACCCTGCAGGTCGTGGTCCCGTCCGCCACTTCGTGGATCTTCACCAGCCTGCATGTCAGCTTCGGCTTCGCCCTCATCGGCGCGATCGTCGGCGAGTACCTCGGCGCGACCAAGGGCATCGGTCTGCTGGTCGCCGCGTCACAGGGGACGTTCGACACCGCCGGCGTCTACGCGGCGATGGCGGTCCTCGCCGTCGTGGCGCTGCTCGCCGAGGGACTGCTGACCTTCGCCGAGAAGCGGCTCTTCCGCTGGAAGCCCGGTGCGCCGGGCGACGCGCACTGAAACGGTTCCACCGACGGCCCCCCACCGGCCGGACCCACCCCACCCCCCTGTACGGGCAACTGCCACCGACTTTCTGACCGTGAGGAACGTGTGATGCGTACGTTCGGCAAGTGCACCAAGGTATCCGCGGCGGCCGTCGCGGGGGTGATGTGTCTCGCGCTGTCCGGCTGCGCCGACGACGCGTCGGCCGGCAGCAACAAGGCGGGCAACGAGGCGCTGAAGGGCGAGGCCGTCAAGATCATGGTGGGCGGCCTGGACAAGGTGATCTACCTGCCGGTGGTGCTCACCCAGCAGCTGGGCTACTTCGAGAAGGAGGGCCTGACGGTCAAGCTGCTGACCGAGCCGGCCGGTGTGCAGGCCACGACCTCCCTCGTCTCCGGCGATGTGCAGGGCGCGGTGGGCTTCTACGACCACACCCTCGACCTGCAGGCCAAGGGCAAGCAGGTGGAGTCCGTGGTCCAGCTGGCCCAGACGCCGGGCGAGGTGGAGATCGTCTCCAAGAAGGCGGCGTCCGAGGTCGCTTCGCCGAAGGACTTCAAGGGCAAGAAGCTCGGGGTGACCGGACTCGGCTCATCCACCGACTTCCTGACGAAATACCTGGCGGTGAAGAACGGGCTGACCACCAGCGACATCACGCCGGTCGCCGTCGGCGCGGGGCAGACCTTCCTCGCGGCGCTGCAACAGGGCTCCATCGACGCCGGCATGACCACCGACCCGACCGTCGCCCAGGCCCTCGCCAAGGACCTCGGCACGGTGCTCGTCGACATGCGCACCCCCGAGGGTTCGCGGGCGGCGCTCGGCGGGCTCTACCCGTCGTCGAGCCTCTACATGAACACCAGTTGGGTCGAGAACAACAAGGACACCGTCCAGAAGCTGACCAACGCACTGGTGAAGACGCTCAAGTGGATGTCCTCGCACTCGCCGGAGGAGATCGCGGCGAAGATGCCCGAGGACTACGCGAAGGGCGGCAAGGAGCTCTACGTCAAGTCGATCGAGAGCACCCTGCCGATGTTCACCAAGGACGGCGTGATGCCCGCCGACGGGCCGAAGACCGTCCTGGAGGTCCTCAAGTCCTTCAACCCCGCCCTCAAGGGCGCCTCGGTGAACCTGGAGAAGACCTACACCACGGAGTTCGCCAAGAAGGCCGTGGGCTGAGGCCGGGCGAGCGGGGCGACGGACACGACGTCCATCCGGGCCGGCGAGCCCGGCGCCTTGCCACAGCTCTCCGGGCGCGGCGTCTCGGCGGCGCCCTGCTCGACGACCGCCTGCCAGGCGCGGCCGTCGGTGTGGGCGACGGTGACGGTCCAGCGGGGAGCCGCGCCCTCGGCCGCCGTGACGTCCAGGGCGTCCGCGCGCTCTTCGCCGGTCAGGTCGCGGACGGCCAGCTCTGCGGCCTGGGCGGGCCGCTCCCAGGCGGAGCGGCCCCGGCAGCCCGTGGTCGTGATGCGGCCGTCGCGGGCCGCCTCCAGGGCTTCCTTGACGTCCTGCGCGGTGGCCCGCCCGTACGCGTAGCCGTAGGGGAGCACCATGAGGGTCGGGGCGAAGCGGTGGCCGCCGAGGTGGGTGATCTCCCAGACCTCGCCGCAGGCCGAGGCGGCGAGCTCCGCGGCGAGCGGCCGGCCGAGCAGGGCGCAGCAGCGGTCGCGCCTGCCGTTGGTGCACACGAGGGCGAGCGGATCGCCCTCGTACGGCTCCCACAGGCCGCCGTGCCCGCCCGCGCCGAGCGCCACGAAGTCCAGGCCGGGCAGCTGCGCGGGGTCCGTGACGACCGCCGTGCGGATCCAGGAGTTGCCGGGTGCGGTGTGCGCGGCGAAGACGCGCCGCCCGGCGGGTTGATGGCAGTCGGCGTGCCGTCCGGGGCGGCGGATCAGTGCGATCCGCACGCCGGTGCCCGCGACCGCCTCGTCCAGGGCGCGGCTCACGGCCGGGTCGAGGTGGCTGGAGGCGAGCGCGTCGGAGCCCCACGGCCCGGGCTGCTCGATCAGCAGCCACGTGCGGGCGGTGGCGGCGGTGCCGGCCAGGGGTTCGGCCAGAAGGCGGGATGCGCTCGCGCAAGTGCTCACGTAGGTGAGCCTAACCTGGCCCGGCGGAGTTGCCGCATCGGACCTCAGGGCAGCGGTTGCGGGGGCCGGGGCCCGCAGTATTCGCCGGACGGGCGCAGCCGCATCGGGCGCTCGGCGTACTCCTCCAGCGCGTGGGCGATCCAGCCGGCCGTGCGGGCCACCGCGAACACCGTCTCCCCGGCCTCGGGCGGCATGCCCGCGGAGACGGACAGGACGGCGAGCGCGAGGTCCACGTTGGCGTGCAGGGGCGTGTGCCGGGCGGTGGTCGTCTCCACCTCGCGGGCTGCGGCCAGGGCCTGCGCCGCGGCGGGCACGGACTCCAGCCGGGCGAACAGCGCCTCGGCCCGCGGGTCCGGCCCCGGGTAGAGCCGGTGGCCGAGGCCCGGCACCCGCCGGCCGCCGCGCAGGTGGTCCGCCACCACCGCGGCCGCGCTGCCCCGCTGCAGCACCTCGGTCAGCATCCTGTGCGCCAGGCCGCTGGCCGCGCCGTGCAACGGGCCGTCGAGGGCGCCGAGCCCGGCCGAGACGACGGCGTACGGGTGGGCCTGTGACGACGCCGCCACGCGCGCCGCAAGGGTCGACGTGGCGAGGTCGTGGTCGATGAGCAGCACAAGTGCCGCCTCCAGCACGGACAGTGCCGCCTCGTCGGGTGTCTGCGGGCTCAGCCGCGACCACAGCCGCCACGCGAGCCGCCCGTCGCCGCGGTGCGGCTGCCCGGCGGGCGGCAGCGCGTCGACCAGCGTCGGGATCAGGCCCCGGGCGGTGCCCAGCACGGCCTCGGGCGACAGGTCGAAGCGCAGCGGGTCGGCCGCCGCCGCGGCGATCGCGGCCACCCGCAGCCGGTCGACGGTCCCGCTGTGCGCGGGCAGCGCCGCCACCGCGCTGCGGGCGGCGGCCAGGGTCTCGGCGGGGGAGACGAACCGGACGCCGCGGTGCAGTTCGCCGGTCCACAGCCAGTCGGCGACCTCCTCGTAGCCGTACCGCTCGGCGAGCGCGGTCGCGTCCACGCCGCGGTAGTAGTGCCGGTCCGCGGTGATGAGGGTGACGCCCGTGCGGATGGCGCTCTCGCCGCCGAAGGAGGGCTCGCGGCGGGTGCCGCCGCGGCGCACCAGCGCCTCGACCTCGCGCGGGTCGAAGGTGCTGCCCCTGCCGCCCGGGCCGCGGCGGGCGGTGAGCCGGCCCCGGCTCACGTACGCGTAGACCGTCTCGGGCTTCACCCCGAGCCGCTCGGCGACCTCGCGCGTGGTCAGCCGCTCCCTGTCCGGGGGCTCCGGTCCCGTCCCCTGCTCCACCATGCGCTCACGGTAGTCCATGCTCTTATGTTGATTCAATCAATATTGACACCGATCGAGTCAAGCATGGACAGTCGCCATCAAGTTCAAGGGAGCAAGTTCGAAGCAGCAAGTTCGAAGAAGCAAGGAGGCACGAGATGACCCTCACCGAGGTGCCCCGCGGGCTCGCGGGCGTCGTCGTCACCGACACCGCCCTGGGCGACGTCCGCGGCCGCGAGGGCTTCTACCACTACCGCCAGTACTCGGCCGTCGAGCTCGCGCAGAGCCGTACGTTCGAGGACGTCTGGCACCTGATGTTCCACGGCCGGCTGCCGGACGCGGCGGAGTCCGCGGCCTTCGCGGCACGCACCGCCGCGCTGCGCCGACTCCCCACGGACGTCCGCGCGGCCCTGCCCGGCATCGCCCGCGCCTGCGCCGAGGCGGGACCGCTCGCCGGGCTGCGCGCCGCCCTCTCGCTGCTCGGCGGCGCCCACGGGATGCGTCCGCTGTACGACATCGGCCCCGCCGACCGCTCCACCGACGCCCTGGCCGCCTGCGCCGCCGTGCCCGTGCTGCTCACCGCGCTGCACCGGCTGGGCCGCGGCCTGAAGCCCGTCGAACCGCGCGACGACCTCCCGTACGCCGCCAACTACCTGTACATGCTCACCGGAGAGGAGCCGGACGCGCGGCGTGCCCGTGCCGTCGAGCAGTACCTGATCTCCACCATCGACCACGGCTTCAACGCCTCGACCTTCACGGCCCGCGTCATCGCCTCCACCGGAGCCGACCTCGCCGCCTGCCTGTGCGGAGCGATCGGCGCCCTGTCCGGCCCGCTGCACGGCGGCGCCCCCAGCCGGGCCCTGGACACCCTGGACGCCATCGGCACCCCCGACCGCATCGGCTCCTGGGTCCGCGAACGGGTGCTCGCCGGCGAGCGGATCATGGGCTTCGGGCACCCCGTCTACCGCACCGAGGACCCGCGCTCGCGGATGCTGCGCGGCATCGCGCAGGAATTCGGCGGCCCGCTCGTGGAGTTCGCCGTCGAGGTCGAGCGGCAGGTCGAGGGGATCCTGGCGGAGCTCAAGCCGGGGCGCGAACTGCACATCAACGTGGAGTTCTACGCCGGGGTGGTCATGGAGCTGTGCGGACTGTCCCGGGAGATGTTCACCCCGACGTTCTGTGCGGCCCGGACGGTCGGCTGGAGCGCCAATATCCTGGAGCAGGCGGAAGACTCCAAGATCATCCGCCCGGCGGCCCGCTACGTCGGCCCGCCCCCGCCGCAGCCGGTGCCCACCGCGCTCGGCTGACGACGCCCGCACGACGAGGAGGCGCCCCCGTGGCCAAGCGACAGATCCCGGTCATCGTGCTCGCAGGATTTCTGGGATCGGGCAAGACCACCCTGCTCAACCACCTGCTGAGCAGAAGCGGGGGCAGCCGGATCGGCGCGGTCGTCAACGACTTCGGCAAGATCGAGATCGATGCCATGAGCATCGCGGGCCAGGTCGACTCCATGGTCTCGCTCGGCAACGGCTGCCTGTGCTGCGCCGTGGACACCAGCGAACTGGACGTATTCCTGGAGAAGCTGGCCCGCCCGTCCGCCCGCCTCGACGTCATCGTCATCGAGGCCAGCGGACTGGCCGAGCCGCAGGAGCTCATCCGCATGATCCTCGCCAGCGAGAACCGCAACATCGTCTACGGCGGCCTGGTCGAGGTGGTCGACGCGGCGGAGTTCGAGCGCACCCGGACCACCCACCCCGAGCTGGACCGGCACGTGGCCATCGCCGACCTGGTGGTCCTCAACAAGGCCGACCGGGTCGCGGACGACGCCCGTGACCGGCTCCTGGAGACGCTGGGGGAGCTGAGCCCCGGGACCCCCGTCGTCCCGGCCTCCTACGGGCGCATCGACCCCGAGCTGCTCTTCGACCGCAAGCCCCGCGAGGAGCACCTGGAGGCGGTCCGGCAGCTGTCCTTCGAGGACCTCTGCCGCGGGGACCACGAGGACGGTCATGAGGACGGTCACGACCACGGCCACCACGGCCACCTCCACGCGGCCTACGAGAGCGTGGAGTTCGTCTCCGACGAGCCCGTGGACCCGCGCCGGCTGATGGCGTTCCTCGACAGCAGGCCCGAGGGGCTCTACCGCATCAAGGGCTTCGTCCACTTCGGGATACCCGGCCACCGGCAGAAGTTCGCCGTCCATGCCGTGGGCGACTTCCTGCGGTTCTACCCCTCGTCGTGGTCGCGCGGGGAGAAGCGCGTCACCCAACTGGTGATGATCGGGCGGGGGATCGATGCCGATGCCCTCCGGGGGGAGCTGGACGCTTGCCGGGGCGGCGGTGCGCCGCAGGATGCCGACCCGAACAGCATGTGGGGGGTTCTGCGGTACGCGCAGTCCTGACCGTCTGTGGCCGGTCGCGCCGTTCCCCGCGCCCCTTACGGGCGCGGGGACGGTCGTTGTCTACACCGGTCCCGCCACCGACAGCACCGGCTTTGCGAGCGGGACGCCCGAGCCGTCGCGGCGCGGGTCCATGGGCGGCAGTTCGGCCGGGACGCCGCCCGCCTGTGCCGCGCGGGCCGGTGCGGTGCCCGCCCAGCCCAGGACCAGGCAGTCCTCGCCCTTGAGGAAGCGCTGGCAGCGCACGCCGCCCGTCGCCCGCCCCTTGCGCGGGTACTGGTCGAAGGGCGTCAGCTTCGCCGAGCCCATCGAGGCCGCGCCGGGCAGGCCGCCACGGGCGCCGGCCACCGTGAACACCACCGCGTCCTCCGCGGGATCGACGGCCGTGAACGAGATGACCTTCGCGCCGGACGACAGCTTGATGCCCGCCATGCCGCCCGCCGGGCGGCCCTGCGGCCGGACCTGGGAGGCCTGGTAGCGCAGCAGTTGGGCGTCGTCGGTGAGGAAGACCAGATCCTCCTCGCCCGTGCGCAGTTCGACTGCGCCGATGATGCTGTCGCCCTCCTTGAGGGTGATGACCTCCAACTCGTCCTTGTTCGCCGGATAGTCGGGGACCACGCGCTTGACGACGCCCTGTTCCGTGCCGATCGCCAGGCCGGGCGAGGACTCGTCCAGCGTGGTCAGGCACACCACCCGCTCGCCGTCCTCCAGCGACAGGAACTCCGAGACCGGGGCGCCGCCCGACAGATTCGGCGCGGCCGCCGTCTCCGGCAGCTGCGGCATGTCGATGACCCGCATCCGCAGCAGCCGGCCGCCCGAAGTGACCGCGCCGACCTCGCCCAGGGCCGTCGCCGGAACCGCCGACGCGATCACGTCGTGCTTGACGCGCTTGGCCTCCTCGGCGCCCGCGAACGGCTCGCCCGTGGCCGTACGGGCCAGCAGGCCCGTGGAGGACAGCAGCACCCGGCACGGGTCGTCCGCCACCTGCAGCGGCACCGCGGCCGCCGGCGCACCGGCCGACTCCAGCAGCACCGTGCGCCGGTCGGTGGCGAACTTCTTGGCCACGTCGGCCAGTTCGGCGGAGACCAGCTTGCGCAGCTCCGCGTCGGACTCCAGGATCTCGGTGAGGCGCTCGATCTCCTCGGTCAGCCGGTCGCGCTCGGCCTCCAGCTCGATCCGGTCGAACTTGGTCAGACGGCGCAGCGGAGTGTCGAGAATGTACTGGGTCTGCACCTCGGAGAGCGAGAAACGTTCGATGAGTGAGGCCTTCGCCTCCGCGGCGTTCTCGCTCGATCGAATGATTCTGATGACCTCGTCGATGTCGACGAGCGCCACCAGCAGGCCCTCGACCAGGTGCAGCCGGTCGCGTCGCTTGCCGCGCCGGAACTCGCTGCGCCGGCGGACCACCTCGAAGCGGTGGTCGACGTAGACCTCCAGGAGCTCCTTGAGGCCCAGCGTCAGCGGCTGGCCGTCGACCAGCGCCACGTTGTTGATGCCGAAGGACTCCTCCATCGGCGTCAGCTTGTAGAGCTGCTCCAGCACGGCCTCGGGGTTGAAGCCGTTCTTGACCTCGATGACCAGCCGCAGGCCGTGTGCGCGGTCGGTGAGGTCCTTCACATCGGCGATGCCCTGGATCTTCTTGGAGCCGACCAGATCCTTGATCTTGGAGATGACCTTCTCCGGGCCCACCGCGAAGGGCAGTTCGGTGACCACCAGGCCCTTGCGGCGGGCGGTCACGTTCTCCACGGAGACCGTTGCGCGCATCTTGAACGTGCCGCGGCCCGTCTCGTACGCGTCGCGGATGCCGCTCAGCCCCACGATGCGGCCGCCGGTGGGCAGGTCCGGGCCGGGGATGAACCGCATCAGGGTGTCGAGGTCGGCACCCGGGTGCTTGATCAGGTGCCGGGCGGCGGCGATCACTTCGCCCAGGTTGTGCGGGGGCATGTTCGTCGCCATGCCGACCGCGATCCCGGACGAGCCGTTGACCAGCAGGTTGGGATAGGCGGCGGGGAGGGCGACAGGCTCCCGCTCGCTGCCGTCGTAGTTCGGGGCGAAGTCGACGGTGTCCTCGTCGATCGACTCCGTCATCAGCGACGAGGGCGCCGCCATACGGGCCTCGGTGTACCGCATGGCCGCGGGCGGGTCGTCGTTGCCCAGCGAGCCGAAGTTGCCGTGGCCGTCGACCAGGGGCAGCCGCATGGAGAAGGGCTGCGCCATGCGCACCAAAGCGTCGTAGATCGAGGCGTCGCCGTGCGGGTGGAGCTTGCCCATCACCTCGCCGACGACGCGGGCGCACTTCACGTGGCCCCGCTCGGGGCGCAGGCCCATCTCGTTCATCTGGAAGAGAATGCGGCGCTGGACGGGCTTGAGACCGTCGCGGGCGTCGGGCAGGGCGCGGGAGTAGATGACGGAGTAGGCGTACTCGAGGAAGGAGCCCTGCATCTCGTCGACGACGTCGATGTCGAGGATGCGCTCCTCGAACTCTTCCGGCGGCGGGGTCTTCGTGCTGCGGCGGGCCATCGCGGCTGCTGCTCCTTCGATCGGTTGCCGGTGCGGGTGTGCTGACCCCGACCATTGTGGACCGCGCCACCGACAACGCCGACCGCGACCCGTCCGCAGGGAGTGAGGCGGCCGGGAACTTCGCCAGAAGCCGACGCGCTTGCATACAGTGACAGGACTGTTCATCACGCGCGCCGCCGCGAGGCACCGCGGGATTTTCGAGCAATCGAAGGGACGTACATGCCCATGGGTCACACGGCCACGCAACAGGCCGGCTCCGGCGGCCTGAAAGCGACCGAGCACCGCCTGGCCAACGGCCTGCGGGTGGTGCTCTCCGAGGATCATCTGACCCCGGTCGCCGCCGTCTGCCTCTGGTACGACGTCGGCTCGCGCCACGAGGTCAAGGGCCGCACCGGCCTCGCCCACCTCTTCGAACACCTCATGTTCCAGGGCTCCGCCCAGGTCGAGGGCAACGGCCACTTCGAGCTGGTGCAGAACGCGGGCGGCTCGCTCAACGGCACCACCAGCTTCGAGCGCACCAACTACTTCGAGACCATGCCCACCCACCAGGTGGAGCTGGCCCTGTGGCTGGAGGCCGACCGGATGGGCTCGCTGCTGGCCGCCCTGGACGACGAGTCCATGGAGAACCAGCGCGACGTCGTCAAGAACGAGCGCCGCCAGCGCTACGACAACGTGCCCTACGGCACGGCATTCGAGAAGCTGACGGCCCTGGCCTACCCCGAGGGCCACCCCTACCACCACGTGCCCATCGGCTCCATGGCCGACCTGGACGCCGCCTCCCTGGAGGACGCGCGCGCGTTCTTCCGCACGTACTACGCGCCCGGCAACGCCGTGCTGTCGGTCGTCGGCGACATCGACCCGGAGCAGACGCTCGCCTGGATCGAGAAGTACTTCGGCTCCATCCCCGCGCACGACAGCAAGCAGCCCCCGCGCGACGGCAGCCTGCCCGACACCATCGGCGAGGAGCTGCGCCAGGTGGTGGAGGAGGAGGTCCCGGCCCGCGCGCTGATGGCCGCCTACCGCCTGCCGCACGACGGCACGCGCGAGTGCGACGCCGCCGACCTGGCGCTGACCATCCTGGGCGGCGGCGAGTCCTCCCGCCTGCACAACCGCCTGGTGCGCCACGACCGCTCGGCCGTCGCCGCCGGCTTCGGCATCCTGCGGCTGGCCGGTGCCCCCTCGCTCGGCTGGCTGGACGTCAAGGCCTCCGGTGGCTTCGAGGTGCCCGCGATCGAGGCGGCCGTCGACGAGGAGCTCGCCCGCTTCGCCCTGGAGGGGCCGACCCCGGAGGAGATGGAGCGCGCGCAGGCCCAGCTGGAGCGCGAGTGGCTGGACCGGCTGGCCACCGTCAGCGGCCGGGCCGACGAACTGTGCCGCTTCGCCGTGCTGTTCGGTGACCCGCAGCTCGCCCTGACCGCCGTGCAGCGTGTCCTGGAGATCACCCCCGAGGAGGTGCAGGCGGTCGCCAAGGCCCGGCTGCACCCGCAGAACCGCGCCGTGCTCGTCTACGAGCCCACCGGCCAGGCCGACGGCGACGCCGACGAGAACGCAGACGCACCCGCAACCGAAAGCGAGACGGACCGGTGAGCGACACCGCAGCCGCGAACGGCACGGACACCGCAGCACCCACGATGCAGTTCCACCCGCAGCCCGCGCCGGGCACGGCGACCCCCTGGGCCTTCCCCGCCCCCGAGCGCGAGGCGCTGCCCAACGGCCTGACCGTGCTGCGCTGCCACCGCCCGGGCCAGCAGGTCGTCGCCGTCGAGGTGAACCTGGACGCGCCCCTGGACGCCGAGCCCGAGGGCCTCGACGGCGTGGCCACGATCATGGCCCGGGCCTTCTCCGAGGGCACCGACAAGCTCAGCGCCGAGGACTTCACGGCCGAACTGGAGCGCTGCGGCGCCACCTTGGACTCGCACGCCGACCACCCCGGCGTCCGGCTCTCCCTGGAGGTCCCCGCCTCCCGGCTGGCCAAGGCCCTCGGCCTGCTCGCCGACGCCCTGCGCGCCCCGGCCTTCCCCGACGACGAGGTCGAGCGGCTCGTGGGCAACCGCCTGGACGAGATCCCGCACGAGCTGGCCAACCCCGCCCGCCGGGCCGCCATGGCGCTCTCCGCGGAGCTCTTCCCGGCCGGCTCCCGGATGTCCCGTCCCCGCCAGGGCACCCAGGAGACCGTCGAGCGCATCGACGCCGCCGCCGTGCGCGCCTTCTACGAGGCCCACGTGCGCCCGGCCGCCGCCACCGTCGTCGTCGTCGGCGACTTCACCGGCGTCGACCTCGACCAGGCCCTCGCCGACACCCTCGGCGCCTGGACCGGCTCCGCCGCCGAGCCCCGGCCCGTGCCGCCGGTCGCCGGGGACGACACCGGCCGCGTGGTGATCGTGGACCGCCCCGGCGCCGTCCAGACCCAGCTGCTCATCGGCCGCACCGGCCCGGACCGGCACGACCGCGTCTGGCCGGCCCAGGTGCTCGGCACCTACTGCCTCGGCGGCACCCTCACCTCCCGCCTGGACCGGGTGCTGCGCGAGGAGAAGGGTTACACCTACGGCGTGCGCGCGTTCGGCCAGGTCCTGCGCTCCGGGCCGGACGGGACGGGCGCCGCCATGCTGGCCATCAGCGGCTCGGTGGACACCCCCAACACCGGCCCCGCGCTGGAGGACCTCTGGACGGTGCTGCGCACCCTCGCGGCGGAGGGCCTGACGGAGGCCGAGCGGGACGCGGCCGTGCAGAACCTCGTCGGCGTCGCACCGCTGAAGTTCGAGACGGCCGCCGCCGTCGCGGGCACGCTGGCGGACCAGGTCGAGCAGCACCTGGCGGACGACTTCCAGGCGCGGCTGTACGAACGCCTCGCGGACACCGGCACGGTGGAGGCCACGGCGGCCGTCGTGAGCGCCTTCCCGGCCGACCGTCTGGTGACCGTCCTCGTCGGCGACGCGGCACAGATCGAGGAGCCGGTCCGGGCCCTGGGCATCGGCGAGGTCACCGTGATCCCTGCCTGACGGACCGTCAGAAACAGGCGCAGTGAGGGAGGCGCGCGGGTCCGCACGGGCCTGCGCGCCTCCCTTATGTCCAATTTCGGGCAGAGGTTGCATGTTGACGGTGTGGCGTACGTCATAAAACCCGGCTTCTGTTTGCCGTTCGAATCTGACGGCGATTAGCGTCGGGGCGGCAGTCCGTCAGACCGGAACCGCAACCGCGGCTCCCGGACCGCCATCGCCGAGTCCCCGTACGGCGCGAGCCAGGGGAGCCGGGGAACCACCGTTCCCTTGGGGTGAATCGGGTCCCTCTCGCGAGGGAGCCGTAGGAGACCTTCCTGCTCCGAACCCGTCAGCTAACCCGGTAGGCGAGAAGGAAGGAAAGGAAAAAGCCTCAGCATGGCGTTCACCCGTCCCACCGGGAAGCACCGCCGTCCGAGCCGCGCCGTCCGTTCCGGCGCCAACGTCGCCGGCATAGCCACCCTCACCATGGGCGGTGTGGTCGCGGGCTTCGCCGCCCCGGCGATCGCCGCCGCGGACGAGGCGCACCGCACCGAGGACACCGGCCTCACCCAGGCCATCGTGATGAGCGACGCCATCTCCGGCAACGTCGACGCCCAGGCCCAGACGCAGCGCAGCGCGGCCGACGAGGCCAGCGTCCGGCAGCAGGCCGAGAAGGACGCCAAGCAGCGGGCCTCCGAGGCCAAGAAGCGCGCGGACGAGGCCCAGCGCAAGGCGGACGCCGAGCGCGCCGAGAAGGAGCGCGCGGCCCGCGAGGAGGAGCGCAAGCGCCTCAACCTCTTCGTGATCCCGATCGACGGCTCCTACGTCTCCACCCCGTACAAGGCCTCCAGCGGCCTGTGGTCCTCCGGCAGCCACACCGGCGTCGACTTCCATGCGGAGTCGGGCACTTCGGTGCACGCCGTGGGCGCGGGCACCATCGTCGAGGCGGGCTGGGGCGGCGCCTACGGCAACAACATCGTCATCAAGATGAACGACGGCACGTACACCCAGTACGGTCACCTGTCGTCCATCGGCGTCTCCGTCGGCGACACGGTCACCGTCGGCCAGCAGATCGGCCTCTCCGGCGCCACCGGCAACGTCACCGGACCGCACCTGCACTTCGAGGCCCGTACGGCCCCGACCTACGGCTCGGACATCGACCCGGTCGCCTACCTGCGCTCCCACGGCGTCAGCCTGTAACGGCCCGCTCCGCAGACTTTCGGGACCCCGGCTCCGGCTGGGGTCCTTTGCGTCGGCGCGCAGCCCGGCTGGCCAAAACATGTCCATGGCTGCAGCGGCGCCATCGGAAACCGGATGCGATTGCCATAGAGTCGCCGGACATGAACGGAGACGGCGGAGAGACGCGCGAGGGCGGCCGTATTTCCACGCACGCGGTCTGCACCGCGATCCGCGACGACATCGTCTCCGGCACCTTTCCGCCCGGCAGTCGGCTCATCGAGGAACTCCTCGCCCGCCGTTACGGCGTCTCCCGGGTCCCCGTGCGCGAGGCTCTGCGCACGCTGGCCTCCGAAGGCTTCGTGACCACCCGCCGGCACGCCGGGGCGTGCGTGGCCGAGCCGACCGCCCAGGAGGCCGCCGACCTGCTCGAAGTACGGGCCCTGCTGGAGCCGTTGGGCGCCGCGCGGGCCGCACAGCGCCGCACGGAGGCGCATCTGAAGGTGCTGCGCGGCCTCGTGCGCCTCGGGCAGGAGCGGGCGCGCGCCGGGCGCACGGACGAACTGCGGCCGCTGGCCGACTGGTTCGACGAGACCCTCGCCCAGGCCTCCTGCAGCCTCAGCCTCACCACGCTGCTGACCCAGCTGCGCCGCAAGATCGCCTGGGTGTACGCGGCCGAGCCGCCGGCGCGCCCGGTGGAGACCTGGGAGGCCTACGGGGCCTTGGTGGACGCCGTCGCCCGCGGCGACGCGGAACGGGCGCGGGCGCTGGCCGCCGCCCGTACGGACCGGGCGCCGGGCGCCTACCGGCTGCGGCGGCCGGTGCTGCAGGCCGTGCCGGGCGCGAAACCGTCCGCAAGCACGGCGGGCGCACGCGCCTAGGGCCTGCCCGGCGGATCTTCGCCCGTGGGTGCGGTGCGCCCCGTCAGGGGCGCGGGGAACTGCGCGACAAGCCACCGACGGCCTGCAGCCGACGCATTGCCCCTGGGGTCCGGGGCGAAGCCCCGAGTACCTCGACTGTGGGCGCGTCGTGGCTGATCGCGCAGTTCCCCGCGCCCCTGACGGGGCGCTGCGGTGCCGCGCGACGAAGATCCGCCGGACAGGCCCTAGGGCCTGCCCGGCGGATCGTGCAGCGCCCCAAAGGGGCGCAGACCCTAGGCGACAGTGGGGCCGCGGCCGCCTCGGTCGGCGGCCGCGGCCCCACTGCAGGGAAACCGGTGGATCAGACGGTCTCGGGGAGCTCCTCGAGCCCCTCGGCGACCAGCTTGGCCAGACGGTCGAGCGCGGCCTCGGCACCGTCCGCCTCGGAGGACAGGACGAGCTCCTCGCCACCCTGGGCGCCCAGGCCCAGCACGGCCAGCATCGAGGCGGCGTTGACGGGGCTGCCGTCCGCCTTGGCGACGGTCACGGGGACGCCGGCGGCGGTCGCCGCACGGACGAAGATCGACGCCGGGCGGGCGTGCAGGCCCTCGGCCCAGCCGACGTTTACGCGGCGCTCAACCATGGTGTTGCCCTTCGAGTCGTGAGCGGTTGTCTAGACCAGTGTCGCACGCGCCGTGCGGTGCTCGGTCGCACCCGTCGCGCTGGTCGCGTTGGCCGTGCTGTCAGGGCCTCGCCGTACTCTGGCCCCATGCAGACGCCGTCCGAGCACGCGTACCCGACGCACTGGGAAGCCGATGTCGTGCTGCGCGACGGCGGCACCGCGCAGATCCGCCCCATCACCGCCGACGATGCGCAGCGCCTGGTCAGCTTCTACGAACAGGTCTCGGACGAGTCCAAGTACTACCGCTTCTTCGCCCCCTACCCCCGGCTCTCCGACCGGGACGTGCACCGCTTCACCCACCACGACTACGTGAACCGGGTCGGCCTCGCCGCCACCGTCCACGGCGACTTCATCGCCACCGTGCGCTACGACCGCGTGCCCGCGTCGGGCGCCACCGACGAGGCCGAGGTCGCCTTCCTCGTGCAGGACGCCCACCAGGGCCGCGGCGTCGCCTCCGCCCTCCTGGAGCACATCGCGGCCGTCGCGCGCGAGCGCGGCATCCGGCGCTTCACGGCCGAGGTGCTGCCGGCCAACACGAAGATGATCAAGGTCTTCACCGATGCGGGCTACACCCAGAAGCGCAGCTTCGAGGACGGCGTCGTGCGCCTCGAGCTCGACCTGGAGCCCACCGACCGCTCCCTGGCCGTCCAGCGCGCCCGCGAGCAGCGCGCCGAGGCCCGCTCCGTCCAGCGCCTTCTCGCCCCCGGCTCCGTCGCCGTCGTCGGCACCGGCCGCGAGCCCGGCGGCATGGGCCGCACCGTCCTGCGCAACCTGCTCGCGGGCGGCTTCACCGGGCGTACGTACGCGGTCAACCACGCCTTCCCCGAAGGGCTTTCGAGGCTGGAGCCCGAGGGTGTCCCCGCCCACCGGTCGGTGCGCGCCATCGAGGAGCCGGTCGACCTGGCGGTCGTGGCCGTGCCCGCGGAGCAGGTGCCGTCCGTCGTGGCCGACTGCGGGGAGCACGGGGTGCAGGGCCTCGTCGTCCTCTCCGCCGGGTACGCAGAGAGCGGCCCCGAGGGCCGCGAGCGCCAGCGCGAGCTCGTCCGGCAGGCCCGCTCGTACGGGATGCGGATCGTCGGGCCCAACGCCCTCGGTCTGATCAACACCGCCGGGGGCGTCCGGCTCAACGCCTCCCTCTCGCCCGAACTCCCCGCCGCCGGGCGGCTGGGGCTCTTCAGCCAGTCCGGCGCCATCGGCATCGCCCTGCTGGGCGGGCTGCACCGGCGCGCCGCCGGTCTGGTCGGCATCTCCACCTTCGTCTCCGCCGGCAACCGTGCGGACGTCTCCGGCAACGACTTCCTCCAGTACTGGCACGACGACCCGGAGACGGACGTCGTCCTGATGTACCTGGAATCCATCGGCAACCCCCGCAAGTTCACCCGCCTGGCCCGGCGCACCGCCGCCCGCAAGCCGGTCGTGGTCGTCAAGGGCGCCCGGCACGGCGCCGCCGCCCCCGCCGGGCACACGGTGCCCACCACCCGCATCCCCGACGCCACCGTCTCCGACCTGTTGCGGCAGGCGGGCGTCATCCGCGTAGACACCGTCACGGAGCTGGCCGACGCCGGGCTGCTGCTCGCCTCCCAGCCCCTCCCGGAGGGTCCGCGCGTGGCGATCCTGGGCAACTCCGAGTCCCTCGCGCTCCTCACCTACGACTCCTGCCTCACCGAGGGCCTGCGGCCGCTGCCCCCGCACGACCTGACCACCGCCGCCACGCCGGAGGACTTCCGCACGGCCCTGGCCGAGGCCCTGGAGGACCCGTCCTGCGACGCGGTCGTCGTCACCGCCATCCCCTGGGTCGGCGACACCTCCGCCGAGGACCTGGCGTCCGCCGTCCGCGAGGCGGCGACCGCGGCTGCGGCCGCGAAGCCGGTGGCGGTCGTCCACCTGGAGATCCCGGGCCTGGCCGAGGCGCTGGCGGCTCCGCCGGACCGCCTTGCGGCGGAGCCGGGTGCGGCTGCGCCGCAGGCGGGGGGTGCGCCGGGTGCCCCGGCTCGCCCTGCGGCGGAGCAGGGGCGTGGCCCGCTGCCGGAGGACGTCGCACCGGCTGCGCCGGACCGTCTTGCGGCAGAGCCGGCGTCGACGGGCCGTGGATTGCAGACGGAGGAGTGTGCGTCGGGTGCGGGGGGCGGGCCTGCGGCCGAGTCGGCCTCGCTGGGCCGGGACGCGCCGCAGACGCGGGATGCCGCGGCTCGCCGTGCGGCGGAGCCGGGGGCGTCGGGGCGGGAAGTACCGCAGTCGTCGGGTGCCGCGTGGGCGGCCGTTGCGTCTCCCGGCGCACAGGCCGGAGTTGTGCCTGCGGCGCCGGGACGGCCGATGCCGGGGGCGTCGCCCGAGGCCGCGCCCGGGGCGAGGCGGCCGGAGTCCGGCGCATCGGCCGGGGCCATGCCGCCCGGGTCGGGCCGGTCCGATGCGCCGGGTGGCGCCGTGCCTGCTGCGTCGGGGCGCCCGGCGTCCGGCGCATCGGCCGGGACACCGGGGCGGGGCGAGGAGGGCGGAGCGCCGACCGGGTGGGCGGCGTCCGGCGGTGGTGTGCCGCGTTCCCCCGGCGGCGACCGGTCCGCCCCCGGCACCGCCGGCCCGGCGCAGGCCGTCCGTGCGGACCGGTCCGCACGGATACCGGCCTATCCCGCCGCCGAGCGTGCCGTCCGGGCCCTCGCGGAGGCGGCGCGGTACGCGTGGTGGCGGCGGCAGGCCGCCGAGCCGGGGCGGGTGCCGGAGTTCGAGGACGTCGACGAGGCGGGGGCCGCCGCCGACATCGAGGTGCTGCTCGAAGCCCACGGGGCCGGCGCGGAGCGGGCCGTCACCCTGTCCGCCGCCGACACCCAGCGCCTCCTGGCGCGCTACGGCATCGCCGTGCTGCCCGCCGTGCCCGCGCCGGACCCGGAGACCGCGGTCCGCGCCGCGCAGCGCCTCGGCTTCCCCGTCGTCCTCAAGCCGACCGCCCCGCATCTGCGGCACCGCGCCGACCTCGGCGGCGTCCGGCTCGGCCTGGGCAGCGAAGCGGAACTGCGCCGCGCCTACGGCGAGTTGACCGGGCTGTTCGGCCCGGGCGAGGAGTCCCGGCTGGTCGTGCAGGCGATGGCCCAGCGCGGCGTCGACACCGTGGTCCGGGCCGCCATCGACCCCGCCGCCGGTGCCGTGCTCTCCTTCGGCCTGGCCGGAGCGCCGTCCCTGCTGCTCGGGGACACCGCCCACCGGCTGGTCCCCGCCACCGACCGGGACGCCGCCGAGATCGTCCGCTCCATCCGCACCGCCCCGCTGCTCTTCGGCTGGCGCGGCGCCGCCCCGGTGGACACGGCGGCCCTGGAGGAGTTGCTGCTGCGCGTCTCGCGCCTGGTCGACGACCACCCCGAGGTCGTCGGTGCGGACCTGGAGCCCGTGATCGTCGCGCCGCGCGGGGTGCACGTTCTCGGCGCCTCCCTCCGGCTCGCCCGGCCGCCCGCCCGGACGGACCTGGGCCCGCGCAGTCTGCCGCACTACTGACGCCCGTCGACGGCAAGGGCCCGGCGGCCGGGCCCCGTACGCCCCGTAGGATGGGCGTATGGCGAAGACCGGTACGACGACCCAGGGGCTGCGCGCAGCCATTGAGCGCAGCGGCTACTACCCGGCCCTCGTGGCCGAGGCGGTGGAGGCCGCCGTGGGCGGGGAGCCGGTCGTGTCGTACCTGGTCCACCAGGAGACGACCTTCGACGCCAACGAGGTCCGCCGCCATGTGACGGTCCTGGTCCTCACGGGCACCCGTTTCATCGTCAGCCACACCGACGAGCAGGCCGCCGACAACACCTCCCCCTCGCCGTACGCCACCACGTCCACGGAGTCCGTCAAGCTCGACCGGATCTCCTCGGTCGTGGTCAGCCGCGTCGTCGCCAACCCCGAGTCCTACACCCCGGGCATGCTGCCCCGCGAGGTCGTCCTGACCATCGGCTGGGGCGCGGTCTCCCGGATCGACCTGGAGCCCGCCGCCTGCGGCGACCCCAACTGCGACGCCGACCACGGCTACACCGGCTCGTCCACCGCCGACGACCTGAGCCTGCGGGTCAGCGAGGCGGGCGACGGCCCGGACAGCGTCCGCCAGACGCTCACCTTCGCCCAGGCCCTGTCCGAGGCGACCGTGGTGACCGCCCGCTGATGCATCAGCCGACCACCGCGGGCTCCGGCTGGCACGAGCCGGTCCCGCTCGACCCCCGCACCGCCCCGCTGCCGCGCTACGGCACGGGCGCGCTCGCGGACCTGCTGCCGGCCGTCGCCTCCGGCATGGGCGTGCCCGGGCTCACGACGGGCCTGGAGCTGGCGCCCGCCGACCGGGTCTGCGTCTTCCTGATCGACGGCCTGGGCTGGGAGCTGCTGCGCGCGCACCCGGCCGAGGCGCCGTTCCTGCACTCGCTGATGGCGAGTTCGATGAACGGCACCGGTGCGCCGATGACCGCCGGCTTCCCCTCCACCACGGCCACCTCGCTCGCCTCGGTGGGCACGGGCCTGCCGCCCGGCGCCCACGGCCTGGCGGGGTACACGGTCGCCGACCCGGGCACCGGGCAGCTGATGAACCAGCTGCGCTGGCGGCCCTGGACCGACCCGCACGTCTGGCAGCCCTACCCCACGGTCTTCCAGCTCGCCGACGCGGCCGGGGTCGCCACCTGCCAGGTCTCCGCACCGGACTTCCAGCACACCCCGCTGACGAAGATCGCGCTGAGTGGGGGCACCTTCCACGGCCGCCTCTCCGGCGAGGAGCGGATGGACTTCGCCGCCGACCGGCTGGCGGCCGCCGACCGCGCGCTCGTCTACACCTACTACAGCGAGGTCGACGGCAAGGGCCACCGCTTCGGCGTCGACTCCGACGAGTGGCGCGGCCAGCTGATGTACGTCGACCTGCTCGCCCGGCGGCTGGCCGAACAGCTGCCGCCCCGCTCGGCGCTCTACGTCACCGCCGACCACGGCATGATCGACATCCCGTTCGACCCCGAGTCGCGCATCGACTACGACGAGGACTGGGAGCTGCGCGCCGGCGTCGCCCTGCTGGGCGGCGAGGCCCGGGCCCGGCACGTCTACGCGGTGCCCGGCGCGGCGGCGGACGTGCTGGCCGTGTGGCGCGAGGTTCTCGGCGAGCAGATGTGGGTCGCCGGGCGCGACGAGGCCATCGAGGCCGGGTGGTTCGGACCGCCGGGCACAGGCGTCGACGACCGGGTGTACGCCCGCATCGGCGACGTGGTCGCCGCCGCGCGCGACGACGTCGCGGTGGTCGCCACGGAGACCGAGCCCAACGAGTCCGCGATGGTCGGGCTGCACGGCTCGATGACGCCCGTCGAGCAGCTCGTACCGCTGCTCGAAGTGCGCTCCTGACGGCGCGCAGGACCGTTCCCCACACCCTCAGCACCCCCCCATGCAAGTCCCCACGACCGAAAGGCAGTCGGCCTTCCCATGCCCGAGCTGGTGTTCTTCTCCGGAACCATGGACTGCGGAAAGAGCACCCTCGCTCTGCAGATCGAGCACAACCGCTCGGCCCGCGGCCTGCAGGGCCTGATCTTCACCCGCAACGACCGCGCGGGCGAGGGGAAGCTGTCCTCCCGGCTCGGCCTCGTCACCGACTCCGTGGAGGCGGGCGAGGGGTTCGACTTCTACGCGCACGTCGTCGCCCGGCTGTCCGCGGGCGGCCGGGCCGACTACGTCATCGCCGACGAGGCGCAGTTCCTCGACCCCGAGCAGATCGACCAACTGGCCAGGATCGTCGACGACCTCGAACTCGACGTCTTCGCCTTCGGTATCACCACCGACTTCCGCACCCGGCTCTTCCCGGGCTCCCGGCGCCTGGTCGAACTCGCCGACCGGATCGAGGTCCTCCAGGTCGAGGCCCTGTGCTGGTGCGGGGCGCGGGCCACCCACAACGCCCGTACGGTCGGCGGGCAGATGGTGGTGGAGGGCGCGCAGGTCGTCGTCGGCGACGTCAACCAGCCGCAGACCGAGGTCGGTTACGAGGTGCTGTGCCGGCGCCACCACCGCCGCCGGATGACGGCGGCCGCGGCCCATGCCGCCGCCCTCTCGCCCGACGTGCTGCCGGTGGACCCCGACGGGCCGTCCGCCTGACGGTCCGCACGGTCAGCGGCCGGACTGCAGAAGGGTGAAGACCGCGCCTTCGAGGTCCTCGACCGTGGCCTGTCGTCCCGCGGGGCCCCGGTGCGGGGCCTCGTCGATCCGTCCGCCCAGCTCCACGACCCGGCGGGCGGCGGCGTCGACGTCCGTCACCTCGAAGTACGTCATCCACAGCGGCATCCGCAGCTCCGGGCCCGCACTGCGGATCGCCGCGACCGGGCGGCCCTCCAGGTGCAGGGTGAGCGTGTCGGACTCCAGGCCCCCCGAGGCCTTGGTCTCGTAGCCGAACAGGGACTGGTAGAACTTGACCACGCTGGTGCCCTGATGGGTCACCAGTTCGTGCCAGACCGGGACGCCCGGCGTGCCCGCGGGGCCCTGGCCCACCAGGTCCTGGCCCTGCCAGACGCCGAAGAGCGCACCGGCCGGATCGGACGCCAGTACCAGCCGCCCGGCGTCGTCCGCCGCCAGCGGGCCCACGCCGACCGTGCCGCCGCAGCAGCGGATCCACTCCGCGGCGGCGTCCGCATCGTCGCTCGCCAGATAGGTGGTCCACGCGATGCGGAGTTGACGGTCCGGCGGCAGCTCGCCGATGCCGGCCACGTCGCGTCCGTCGATCGTGGCACGTACGTACGGGCCCAGTTGACGCGGACCCGGGTTGTAGTAGTCCCAGCCGAACAGGCCGCTGTAGAAGTCCTTGGTGGCCTCCAGGTCGTGCACCAGGAGGCTGGTCCAGCACGGCGTGCCCGGTGCGTGCCGCGTCTCCTCCTCGTGGCTCTCGGAGAATCCCCATACCTCGGTCATCGTCACTCTCTCCTCGGCCATTCGCGGCGGCAGCGCGACCACGGCGATCCGCGGCGCGCGGGGGTGGTACGGGACGGTGCCCGACCAGATGCTTGCACCACCCGTCGCGGCGCGCTCCCCGGCCGCGCCGAAAGTCACGGGTTCGCGCAGGAGAATGCCCGAAATCGCGTTTCGCTTCCGTTTCCGCGGCATTGCCGTCCAGTATCTGTCCGTCAGGTGCCCTCTCGCCAGGGGGCCATGGGACGTAGAGCCCTCCGGTCCGTCTGCGCCAGGATGGTGGCCATGGATGCGATCATCACGGCAAACCGGTGGGCGGGCGAGGCGGCGGGGGAGCGGCCGCCGACGCTCCTGGACGTCCGCTGGGAAATGACCCTCACGAAAGCGGGCGGCCCGTCGGCGGGGCCGACGGGCCGGGCCGCGTACGAGGCCGGGCACCTGCCCGGCGCGGTCTTCGTGGACCTGGACGCCGAGCTGGCCGGCCCTCCGGGGCCGCAGGGCCGTCACCCGCTCCCGGACCTCGCGGTGTTCGGGGCGGCCATGCGGCGGGCCGGCGTCTCCGCGGACCGGCCGGTGGTCGTGTACGACGGCGGCCAGGGGTGGGCCGCGGCGCGCGCCTGGTGGCTGTTGCGCTGGGCGGGGCACCCGGACGTCCGCGTCCTGGACGGCGGCGTCGTGGCGTGGACCGCGGCCGGTGGCGCGCTGACCACCGGGGTTCCGGCGGTGCCGGAGGGCGACTTCGCGCCCCGGCCCGGGGCGCTGCCCGTGCTCGACGCGGACGGCGCGGCGGCGCTGGCGCGCCGGGGCGTGCTGCTGGACGCGCGGGCGGGGGAGCGGTACCGGGGCGAGGCGGAGCCGGTCGATCCGGTCGCCGGGCACATCCCCGGGGCGGTCTCGGCCCCGACGACGGAGAACGTGGCCGCGGACGGGCGCCTGCGCCCCGCGGCGGAACTCGCCGCCCGCTTCGCCGCCCTGGGCGCCGGCCCGGACGCCGAGGTCGGCGTCTACTGCGGCTCGGGCGTCTCGGCCGCCCACGAGCTCCTGGCCCTGACCGTGGCCGGGGTACCGGCGGCGCTGTACGTGGGCTCCTGGAGCGAGTGGTCGGCCGCGGGGCGGCCGGTCTCCACGGGGGCCGAGCGGGGCTGAGGGCTTCACGCCCCGTAAGGGGCGCGGGGAACTGCGCGACAAGCCACCGACGGCCCGCAGTCGGCGCACTGCCCCGGAGTCCGGGGCGAAGCCCCGGGGCAACATGTCATCTGCGGGTGCGTCGTGGCTGGTCGCGCAGTTCCTCGCGCCCCTTACGGGGCGCGACCCGACCGGAGGTCACTCCGGTTTCTTGCGCCGTGTGCCGAACACGATCTCGTCCCAGCTCGGCACCGCCGCCCGGCGCCCGGGGCGGACGCCGTCCGCCTCGGCCTGGCGGTCCGTGGTGCCGACGAGACGGTCCCGGTGCCCGGCGACGGAGCGCGGCATGAGCACGTCCGCATAGGCGGACCCCGCACTGGCCGCCGGGGCCGGCGGCTCCGCGGCCTCCGGCTCGTCCGCCGGCGACTCGGGCGCGGTGGACGGGGTCTCCGGCACGATCATGTCGCCCCGGAAGCTGGGCACCGCTTCGAGCAGGCTCGTCAGGGAGTCCCGCTCCTTCTCCGGCGGCTCCTCCGAGGAGGAGTCCGCACCGGAATCCGGGGCGGCGGAGGCCGGCTGGCGGTCGCGGTCCAGCGGCCGGTCCCGCGGCAGCCGCGCGATGCGCGGCACGAAGGGGAAGCTCGGCTCGGGGGTGTCCTCGGCCTCGCCGATGAGCGCCCGTGCCTCGTCGTCCAGCGCCTGAACGATCCGGCGCGGCGGGTCGTACGTCCAGCTCGCCGCGCGCGGCTCGCCGGAGGCGCGGTAGACGAGGAGCACCTCCCAGGTGCCGTCGTCGCGCCGCCAGGAGTCCCACTGCGCGCTGTCCTTGTCGGCGCCGCGCACGATCAGCCGCTCGGCGACCGTCTCGCCCAGCTGCGGCCCGGTGCTCTCGCCGGGGCGGCGGACGGGCGTCTTGCGGGCCCGCTCCGCCATGAAGGCGCGTTCGGCGAGCACGGGGCCCTCGAAGCGCCGGACCCGCTCCACGGGGATGCCGGCGTGCTGGGCGACCTCCTCAGCCGACGCACCGGCCCGGATGCGGGCCTGGATGTCGCGGGGCCGGAGATGGCTCTCCACCTCGATCTCGATCTGGCCCAGCCGTGCACGGTCGTTCCGCACGGCGGCGCGCAGCCGCTCGTCGATGGGAAGCGTGTACTCCGTGCTGTCCGCAGCCTTGAGCACCAGACGTGTGCCGTCGTTGGAGACTGCCACGACACGCAGTTCGGGCATGGGGACCTCCCGGGTGGTGCCTGCCGACGTCACCTGCGTCGCTGCTTCCGCTAGTCGAGTGTGGCCTGCCCGGGTAGCAGCCTGCCACAACATTGCCGAGTTGACGGGGCGAGAGCCGCCCGGGCCCCCTCCCGTTGGGTCCGGGCAGCCGGACGGGATATTGGGGCCAGGGCTCGTCACAGTACTCCATTCGGGCCACTGGGCGTGGATCGGCGCGCCAGCGAAGTTCACGTGCCTCAAGGGAGTTGAGTGCGCGCCTCGGACCGTAGGACGTCGTCGCAGGTGGCGAGGTTCACACAATCGCCCGATTCGGAACTGTTCGTTACTCTCGAATGTCCCTTCTAGCTGCAAGACGGCACGAAAGGACCGACAGAGGCGGGAGATGGACGACAAAGCCGAAACTGAGGCAAAAGCCAAGGGCAGGCGGCTGGACCTGAGCGTTGCGCAGGTGGCCGGTAGTGCCCTTGCGGCGGTCGTCGCCGCCATGCTCGCGGGCAAGCTCGGCGTGTATGGCACGGTGATCGGCGCCGGTGTCGTCAGCGTGGTCGCCACCACGGGTGGAACGGTCTTCCAGCACGTGTTCAGACGTACGGGCGAGCAGGTGCGGGAGGCGACCACCCAGGCGGCCAAGCCCAAGCTGCGCCAGGTTCCCGTCGGGGAGGCCGGCCGGGCCGTGGGGCGCGGTGGGCCCGACCTCGACCGCACCCAGCTCCTCGGCCAGGTCGACGCGACGCGGGCGCTGCCCGTCGACGCGGACCGTACGCAACTGCTGCCCCAGGCGGCACATCCGGAGGACGGCCCGGCGCAGCCCGGGGCGCACGCCGGTGCGCGCCCCGGCGTGCGGGACGCGGCGTACACCGATCAGTACTCCGGGGAATACACGGACGGCACAACGCACGGCACCAGGCTGCGCGGCTGGAAGCGCACGCTGCCTGCCGCCGGTGCGATCTTCGCGCTGGCGATGGGCGCCGTGACGACCGTCGAGCTGGTCTCGGGCTCCAGCGCGGACGGCAGCAAGGACGGCACGACGGTCGGCCGGATCTTCAACCCGGGCTCGGACGGGAAGAAGCAGGACCCGGGCCCGTCGAGGTCCCCCGAGCACCGCCCGCAGGACGACACGGGCGACGGCGGCAAGGGCGGTACGACACCGTCCCCCGACGCCTCCCCGCAGGGCGGCGGTTCGGGCAAGCAGAGCCCGGGCCCGACGCCGACGCCGTCCTCCGGCGGCTCCTCGCCCTCGCCGCAGCAGCCGACCCCCGGCCCCAGCGGTTCCCAGGGCGGCGGCAAGGGCGACGACGGCAAGACCGGCGGCACGACCGGCGGCCAGGGCACCGGCGGCCAGGGCGGGGCGAGCCAGCCCCCCGCGCAGGGCGCCGCGGCCGGTGCGGCCGGCACGGGCACCGGCCCGGTCTCGTAGGGCCTGTCCGATGGGTCAGTCGCCCAGGACGCGCCGCAGGTAGTCGTTGCCGAAGACGCGGTGCGGGTCCAGCCGGTCCCGCACCGCGGCGAACTCCGCGAAGCGCGGATAGGCCTCCGCCAGGTAGGCGGCGTCCCGGGTGTGCAGCTTCCCCCAGTGCGGGCGCCCGCCGTGGGCCGTCATGATCCGCTCGGCGGCCGTGAAGTACGCCCGGTGCGGGGTGCCCCGGTACATGTGGACGGCGATGTAGGCGGTGTCCCGGCCGGAGGCGGTGGACAGCGGGATGTCGTCGGCGGGCGCGGTGCGCACCTCGACGGGGAAACCGACCCGCAGCCGCATCCGCTCGATCGTGGCCCGCAGCTCGTGCAGCGCCGTCATCGCCGCCTCGCGCGGCAGCGCGTACTCCATCTCCAGGAAGCGGACGCGGCGCGGACTCGTGAAGACCTTGTAGGGGACGTCCGTGTAGCTGCGGGCGGACAGGGCGCTGCCGCTGACCCGCGCCAGCCCCGGAACCGTGGCGGGGACGGCCCGGCCCAGGGCGCAGACGGCGGCGAAGAGCCCGTTGGAGAGCAGCTCGTCGTCCACCCAGGCACCGATGCGGCCCAGCGGATCCGCGGGGCCCGCGCTGCGGTTGTTGCGCTTGGTGATGCAGTTCTCGGTGTGCGGGAACCAGAAGAACTCGAAGTGCTCGTTCTCGTCGGTCAGTTGTCCGAACTCCGCCGTGACCCGGCCGAGCGGCATCGGTTCCTCCTGCGCCCGGAGCAGGAACTCCGGCTCCACCGCGAAGGTCACCGCGGTGATCACGCCGAGCGCGCCGAGGCCGGTCCGGGCCGCCGCGAAGACCTCGGGGTTCTCCTGCGCGGAGCAGGTCAGCACGGAGCCGTCCGCCGTCACCAGCTCAAGGGCCCGGATCTGGGCGGCGATCGCGGCCGAGTCGCGACCGGTGCCGTGGGTGCCGGTGCTGACGGCGCCGGAGACGGTCTGTTCCATGATGTCGCCCATGTTCGTCAGCGACAGACCGTGCGTGGACAGCGTCTCGTTGAGCCGTTTGAGCGTGGTGCCGGCGGCGACCGTCACCGTTCCGGCGGCGCGGTCGACGGCGCGGACGCCGGTCAACCGGTCGGGGCGGACGAGGAGTCCGTCGGTGACGGCCGCGGTGGTGAAGGAGTGGCCGCTGCCGACCGCCTTCACCCGCAGCCCGTCCTCGGCGGCCGATGCGACCGCTGCGGCCACCTCCTCCGCCGAGGCGGGAGCCACGGTCCGCCGGGGCCGGGCGGTGACGTTCCCCGCCCAGTTACGCCAGGTGCTGCTCGTTCCGGTCGCTCTGCTCGGTGCGGTGGTGCCGGTCTTTCCCGTCATACGTGTCGGACCCTCCCCTTGCCAGCGGCACGGATACCTCCGCCCGCTCCGGCGCCGGCCGCAGCCGGCGGTATCCGAGGAACGCGACCGCCGCCGCGAGCACACCCGCCGCGCCGGGCACCGCGTACCCCGCGCGGGCGCCCGCGGCGTCCACCACCCATCCGGCGGCCGACGACCCGAGCGCCACGCCGACCGCGAGCCCGGTGCTCGTCCAGGTCATGCCCTCGGTCAGCTTCGCGCGCGGTACGTGCTGCTCGACGAGGGCCATCGTGGTCACCATCGTGGGTGCGATGGACAGGCCCGCGACGAAGAGCGCCACGGCCAGGAGCGGCAGGTTCCCGACCAGTTGGAGGGGGATCATACTCACGGCCATCGCACACACGCCCAGTACCCAGCGGCGTGCCGGATCGCCCTTGAGGTGCAGCAGTCCGAAGACCGCGCCGGCCAGACAGGAGCCCAGCGCGTAGACGGCGAGGACCAGGCTCGATGCAGCCTTGTGCCCCTGCGCCTCGGCGAAGGCCACGGTCACCACCTCCATCGAGCCGAAGAGCGCACCCGTGGCCACGAAGGCCACCACCAGCACCTGGAGCCCAGGCGCGCGCAGCGCCGAGCCGCTGCTGTGCTCGCTGCGCGGGTGCGGGACGGGCTCGGTGGCGCGCTGTGCGGTCAGCCAGAAGACCCCGATGCCCAGGAAGCACGCGGCCAGCAGCGGCCCGGCTTCCGCGAACCAGGCCGTGGACAGCCCGATCGACAGGATGGGGCCGAGGATGAAGACCACCTCGTCGACGACGGACTCGGCCGAGTATGCGGTGTGCAGCATGCGCGGGGACCCGGCGTAGATCGCCGCCCACCGCGCCCGCACCATCGAGCCCACGCTCGGCACGCAGCCGACGCCCGCGGCGAAGACGAACAACGTCCAGTCGGGCCACCGCTGCTGAGCACTCACCAGCAGTCCGGCGACCGCGGCCAGCGAGATCAGCGTCGCCGGGCGCAGCACGCGCCCCTGCCCGTGCCGGTCGACCATCCGGGAGACCTGCGGGCCGATGAGCGCGGCGGACAGCGCCAGCGCCGCGGAGACCGCGCCGGCCAGCCCGTACCGCCCGGTGAGCTGGGAGATCATGGTCACGACACCGATGCCCAGCATCGACAGCGGCATGCGGCCGAGCAGGCCTGCCGCGGAGAACCCCTTGGCACCGGGGGCGGCGAATATCGCGCTGTAGGGACTGGACAAGACCGGCTCCGCTGACGTGGACGAGAGGGACGTGACGAGGGTGCCGTAAGGCGCGTAGGTGGCCGATACAGCTTACGACCGGACGTCCGTACGACGCACGGCATTTCCCGGCTGTCAGTGCCGGGTGGCAGGATCGGAGCCATGCCGGATCAGCCAGCCCATGCCCCGTACGACGCCCTGTTGCTGCTCTCCTTCGGCGGACCGGAGGGCCCGGACGACGTCGTCCCGTTCCTGGAGAACGTGACGCGCGGCCGTGGCATCCCCCGCGAGCGGCTCAAAGAGGTCGGGCAGCACTACTTCCTCTTCGGCGGCGTCAGCCCCATCAACGACCAGAACCGGGAGCTCCTCGCCGCCCTGCGCAAGGAGTTCGCCGCGCAGGGCACGGACCTGCCGGTCTACTGGGGCAACCGCAACTGGGCGCCCTACCTGACCGACACCCTGCGCGAGCTGGTGGCCGACGGGCACCGCCGCGTGCTCACGCTCGCCACGAGCGCCTACGCCTCCTACTCCGGCTGCCGCCAGTACCGGGAGAACCTGGCGGACGCACTGGCCGCCCTGGAGGCCGAGGGCCTGCCGCTGCCGCGCATCGACAAGCTGCGGCACTACTTCAACCACCCGGGCTTCGTGCAGCCGATGGTGGACGCCACGCTCGCCGCCCTGGCGGAACTGCCCGAGGACGTGCGCGCGGGAGCCCGGTTGGCCTTCACCACGCACTCCATCCCCACCGCCGCGGCCGGCACCTCCGGCCCGCCGGAGGCCCACGGCGACGGCGGGGCCTACGTCGCGCAGCACCTGGAGGTCGCGGGGCTGATCGCCGATGCCGTCCGCGAGGCCACGGGCACCGACCGGCCGTGGGAGCTGGTGTACCAGTCGCGCAGCGGCGCCCCGCACATCCCGTGGCTGGAGCCCGACATCTGCGACCACCTGGAGGCCGTGCACGCCGAGGGCGCGCCTGCCGTCGTCATGGTCCCCATCGGCTTCGTCTCGGACCACATGGAGGTCAAGTACGACCTCGACACCGAAGCCATGGCCAAGGCGGAGGAGCTGGGCCTGCCGGTGGCCCGGGCGGCCACGGTCGGGGCGGATCCGCGGTTCGCCGCCGCTGTGCGCGAGCTGGTGCTGGAGCGCGCCGCGAGCGAGCGCGGCGAGCGGCCGGAGCGGTGCGCGCTGGGCGCCCTCGGCCCGTCCCACGACCTCTGTCCCGTCGGCTGCTGCCCGGCCCGGGCCCCGCGCCCGGCCGCCGCCGGTGCCGACAGCCCGTACGCGTAAGGAGCACCCCGCACGTGACTGTGAACGCCGAGAACGCAGCCGAACTGCTCGCCGTGGCCCTGGAGGCCGCCGACCGGGCCGGCACCCTGCTCAAGGACGGCCGCCCGGCCGACCTGGGCGTCGCCGCGACCAAGACCAGCCCCATCGACGTCGTCACCGAGATGGACATCGCCGCCGAGAAGCTCATCACCGGCTTCCTGGCCGAGCGGCGCCCGCACGACGGGCTGCTGGGCGAGGAGGGCGCCAGCACCGAGGGCACCAGCGGGGTGCGCTGGGTGATCGACCCGATCGACGGCACGGTCAACTACCTCTACGGGCTGCCCTCCTGGGCCGTCTCCATCGCCGCCGAGATCGACGGCGAGGCGGTCGTGGGCGTCGTGGCCGCGCCCATGCGGGGCGAGACGTACCGCGCCCTGCGCGGCGAGGGCGCCTTCGCCGGGGACCGGCGGCTGGAGGCGCGGCCCGCGCCCGCGGGCGGGCTCGCCCAGGCGCTGATCGGCACCGGCTTCGGCTACCTCACCGAGCGCCGGGCCGCGCAGGCGCGGGTGCTGCACACCCTGCTGCCGGAGGTGCGGGACATCCGGCGCGGGGGGTCGGCGGCGATCGACCTGTGCGACGTGGCCTGCGGCCGGCTGGACGGGTACTACGAGCGGGGGCTCAACCCCTGGGACTTCGCGGCGGGGGCGCTCATCGCACGGGAGGCCGGCGCTCTGACGGGCGGCCGGCCCGGGGCCCCGGAGTCGGGGGAGCTGACGGTCGCGGCTGCGCCGGGGGTCTTCGAGCTGCTGCAGGGGAGGCTGGAGGAGCTGGGGGCCTGGCACGACTAGGCGCTCCGCAGGAAGCACAGCGCGTCGACTGCGGGTCCGTCGTGGCCGGTCGCGCAGTTCCCCGCGCCCCTGACGGGGCACGGCACCCCCAGTGATCGCGCCCCGAAGGGGCGCGGGGAACTGCGCGAGCAACCACGGCCGGCCCGCAGCAAAGGGGGCGCCCCCGGCACCGCCAGGACGGCGGTATCGGGGGCGCCCCGCAGCGATGGGTCAGGCGCTGACTCGTACGCCGTGTTCCGCCGCCAAGCGGTGGAGGTCGGCCAGTTCGGCCTCCTCGACGTCGGCGAGAAAGTCGTCGCCGCTGCGGCGGGCTCGGTCGAGGTCGGTCCGGGTGTTCTCTATGCGCTGCAGAATGCCAGCGGTGAACGCGTCCATGGTGCTGCGCCCCCTTGTCGTGGGTCGGCGGCACGGGGGTGTGCCACGGCAGAAACGATCACGCCCGAGGGGTTTCCGGGTACACGCGTACCCCGGGGGAGCGTGATCGCGGGTGTGCAGACGTCTTCCCCACCCCCGTCCGGTGGGAAACCTGTGACCGCCGGGCAATCCGGAACCGGGCCTCTTACGGCCGGTTTATCGACGTTCAGGGCAGGATGGAGGGACCCACAGGAGTCTCGAAGGAAGGACCAGCGCCGTGCGCGTACTCGTCGTCGAGGACGAGCAGCTGCTCGCCGATGCCGTCGCCACCGGACTGCGCCGGGAGGCCATGGCCGTCGACGTCGTGTACGACGGGGCCGCGGCACTGGAGCGGATCGAGATCAACGACTACGACGTCATCGTGCTCGACCGCGACCTGCCGGTCGTCCACGGTGACGACGTCTGCCGCAAGGTCGTCGAGCTCGGCATGCCCACCCGCGTCCTGATGCTGACCGCCTCGGGCGACGTCAGCGACCGCGTGGCGGGCCTGGAGCTCGGCGCCGACGACTACCTCCCCAAGCCGTTCGCCTTCAGCGAGCTGGTGGCCCGGGTCCGGGCCCTGGGCCGGCGCACCACCGTCGCCCTGCCGCCCGTCCTGGAGCGGGCCGGCATCAAGCTGGACCCCAACCGCCGCGAGGTCTTCCGCGACGGCCGGGAGGTGCAGCTGGCGCCGAAGGAGTTCGCGGTGCTGGAGGTGCTGATGCGCAGCGAGGGAGCCGTGGTCTCCGCCGAGCAGCTGCTGGAGAAGGCCTGGGACGAGAACACCGACCCGTTCACCAACGTCGTCCGGGTCACCGTCATGACCCTGCGCCGCAAGCTGGGCGAGCCCGCCGTCATCGTCACCGTGCCCGGTTCCGGATACCGGATCTGATCCGCGATGCCGACGACACCCCCCACCCCCGCCCCGCCGGCCGGGGCGCCCGCGGCGCCCCCGAAGCCGACCTGGGACCCGCGCCAGCCGGTCGTCCGGCCGTTCCCCTGGCTGCGTCCGACGATCCGCATAAGGCTCACGCTGCTGTACGGCGGCATGTTCCTGATGGCGGGCGTGCTGCTGCTGACGATCATCTATCTGCTGGCCGCGAACGCGCTGAGTACCGGCAGCCAGCCGCTGATCAAGCTGATCGAGGGCAGCAAGGTCCAGGTCACCGGCGACACCTGCCCGGACCTCAAGAGCCCCGGACTCAGCGCCGACCAGGCCAACGGCATCCTCACCGCCTGCATGTCCCACCAGCGCAGCCTGGCCCTGGAGGGCCTGTGGCGGCGCTCGCTGTTCGCGCTCCTCGGCCTCGCCGTGATCGCCTTCGCCTTCGGCTACGCGATGGCCGGCCGGGTGCTCTCGCCGCTGGGCAAGATCACCAGGACGGCCCGCCGGGTGGCCGGCACGGACCTGTCCCGGCGCATCGAACTGGGCGGCCCGGACGACGAGTTGAAGGAGCTCTCGGACACCTTCGACGAGATGCTCGACCGGCTGGAGCGGGCCTTCACCGCGCAGCAACGGTTCGTGGCCAACGCCTCGCACGAGCTGCGCACCCCACTGGCGATCAACCGCACGCTGCTGGAGGTCAGCCTCTCCGACCCAGGAGCGTCCCCGGAGCTCCAGCAGCTCGGCAAGACTCTGCTGGCCACCAACGAGCGCAGCGAGCAGCTCGTGGAGGGCCTGCTGCTGCTCGCCCGCAGCGAGAACGAGATCGTCGACCGCAAGCCCGTCGACCTGGCCGAGGTGGCCTCCCAGGCCATGGACCAGGCCCGGAGCGAGGCCCAGGAGCGCGGCGTGGAGCTCCGGGGCACCCGGCAGCCCGCGGTCGTCCAGGGCAACGGCGTGCTGCTCGAGCGGATCGCGCTGAACCTGGTGCAGAACGCCGTGCGCTACAACGTCCCGGACGGCTGGGTGGAGGTCACCACGCAGATCCGGCCGGGCCAGGCGGTGCTGGTGGTGGAGAACACCGGCCCGGTCGTCCCGGCCTACGAGGTGGACAACATCTTCGAGCCCTTCCGCCGCCTGCGCACCGAGCGCACGGGCAGCGACAAGGGCGTCGGCCTGGGGCTCTCCATCGTGCGCTCCGTGGCCCGCGCGCACGGCGGGCGGATCACCGCGGAGCCCCGCGAGGGGGGCGGACTCGTGATGCGGGTGGTGTTCCCGCTTTAGTTCTCTGGGAGAATAGGGCGCCAACAGGTTCGCTTTGGGCGGAATTCATCCAGTCCGCCCGGCGCTGTGGGTGTGTGTGATCGATCACATGCGGCCGGTTCAGGCCATCTACTCTCCGTGACCATGTCGGCCGCCGGAACGCCGGGAAAATGCGGGTTTCCGGCAGCCTTGATCACGGGAAGTACACGGGATGGCGTTGCAGCACCCCGTACCGGGACCGTGTACGGTCCCCTTCGCCACCCCACCCCATCACCTCTTCAGGTGTGCGGTTGGGTGTCGATTGAGTAACAGACCTTGATGTGAGGCAAAATCTCCGCCTCGGGTCGGGCACAAGTCCGGCCTCTCATGCGTTACGTGCGCTGGAGATACCGCAACCACCCAGAGGGGGAGAGCGACATGGCAACGGACTACGACACCCCACGCAAGACCGATGACGACGTCGATTCCGACAGTCTTGAAGAGCTGAAGGCCCGGCGGAACGACAAGTCGGCGTCGTCCGTCGACGTGGACGATTTCGAGGCTGCGGAGGGCATGGAGCTGCCCGGCGCGGACCTCTCCAACGAGGAGCTGGCCGTCCGGGTCCTGCCCAAGCAGGCCGACGAATTCACCTGCATGAGCTGCTTCCTGGTGCACCACCGCAGCCAGCTGGCCCGCGAGAAGAACGGTCAGCCGATCTGCCGCGACTGCGATTGAGGCAGGGTCTGCCATGGCAGGCTCGACCCCGTTCCGGAAACGGCGCTCCCGCAGGCCCGGCCCGACCACCGGGGCCGCCGGGGGCGCCGCTTCGCCGACGGATGACATCGCCCCCGCAGTGCTGACCGGCGGCCCGGTCGAGGCGGACGCCGGGCGGGGCCGCACGGCCTCGCTCGTCGCAGCCGTCGGCCGCGGTGCCAGGAAGGGCGGCCGGGGAGCGAGGGCGGGCCTGTCCGCCGTCGCCGACCGGATCATCGCGAACGCCCCGCGCATCCCCGTGCGCGACCTCGCGACCCTCCGCGCCCAGTTCCCCGGTCTCGGCCCGGAGGAGCTCGCGGACAAGCTGGTGGCGGGTGCCGCGCACGGCACCTCCACCGTCGGCGCCGGAATCGGTGCTGCGGCCATGCTCCCGGTGCCGCCCGCCCTGCCGGCCGAGCTGGCGGCGGAGGTCGTCGGCGTCGCCGCCGTGGAGCTCAAGCTGATCGCCGAGCTGCACGAGGTCTACGGCCTGCCGGCCTCCGGCAGCCCGGTCCAGCGGTCCATGGCCTATCTGGGCGCCTGGGCCGACGAGAGGGGCATCGATGTCACGGTCCCGTTGACGATCAATGCGGCGCTCGGCGTCCAGATGCGCCGCGAGCTGCGCCAGCGCGTCCTCAAGCGCACGTTCCGCAGCCTGCCCAACGTCACCCCCTTCATGATCGGGGCGACCGTGGGCGCGGTGATGAACCGCCGGGACACCAGGCGTCTCGCCGAGAAGGTGCGCAAGGACCTGCGCGCCCGGCAGATCCCCTGGGACGCCCTTACCGACCGGCCCTGACGGCTTCCAGCGCCGCGGCCAGCCGCTCGGGGGAGCGGGTGGAGAGGTACACGTACGGGGTGGGGTCCGCCGGGTCGGTGACCTCGATCTTCACCGCCGTCGGGATGTAGCCGCGCAGCAGCATGAACGCCCGGGTGTCGGCCTTGAACGTCCGCCAGGCCCGCGCCTCCTCCGCGTCCAGGATCTCGGGCGCCCCCAGCGCCTCCGCCGGGATGCGCGCCTCGCCCGCGACGAGCGCACCCCCCACCACCCGGATCCGCACGGAGCCGTACGAGCTGACCGCCACCGAGGCCAGGGCCGCACCGCCGATGAGCCCGCCGAGCATCGGCAGCGAGCCCAGGGGCAGCAGGATCAGCGCCATCGCGACCCCGACGAGGACCGCGATGAACCACCAGGAGCGAGGTGCGGTCAGGCGTTCTTCGTAAGGCTGCATGGGTCCAAGCTTGGCACGGGCGGGACCGGGTGCCGTCGGCGCGGGTAAGGTCAGCCCCTGTGAGTGGACGAACGACATCGCTGACACCGCCGGCCGGCGCCCGGCCTCCGGTGCGGCACCCCGAAGCCCCCGCGCCCGGAGAGATCATCGGGTCGCACTACGAACACTGCTTCGGCTGCGGCGGCGGCCAGCCGCACGGGCTGCACCTGGAGACGCGGGCCCGTGAGGGCGTGCGCGTCACGGCGGAGTTCCGGGTCAAGGAGGCCCACCAGGGTGCTCCCGGCCTGGCGCACGGCGGCGTGCTGGCCACCGCCCTGGACGAGACGCTGGGCGCGCTGGGCTGGATGCTGCGGGTGATCGCGGTGACCGGGCGGCTGGAGACCGACTTCCTGCGGCCCGTCCCCGTGGACACCGTGCTGCACCTGGACGCCGAGGTGCTCGCGGTGCAGGGCCGTAAGATCTTCTGCACGGCCACCGGCCGGATCGGCGGCCCCGAGGGCCCGGTCGCGGTGCGCGCGGACGCGGTGTTCATCGAGGTCAAGATCGACCACTTCATCGAGAACGGCCGGTCCGCCGAGATCCAGGCCGTGCTGGCCGACCCCGACCAGGTCAAGGTCGCACGAGCCCTAGAGGTGAACCCGTGAGCGGCGCACGCGAGGCCGCCGGGCTGCAGACGACAGCGAACCCGCAGGTGCGCCTCGCGGGCGGAGAAGCGAACAGGAAGACTCAGTTGCGCGAGCCCGTCGACGTCCTGATCCGCCGCACGGACCCCGAGGTCCCCGTCCCTGCGTACGGGCACCCCGGTGACGCCGGGTGCGACCTGGTCACCACCGAGGCCGCCGTGCTGGCGCCCGGCGAGCGGGCGGTGCTGCCCACCGGTATCTCCATCGCGCTGCCCGACGGCTACGCGGCCTTCGTGCACCCCCGCTCGGGGCTGGCCGCCCGGTGCGGGGTCTCCATGGTCAATGCCCCGGGGACCATCGATGCCGGGTACCGTGGAGAGATCAAGGTGATTGTGGTCAATCTGGACCCGCGCGAGAGCGTGCGGTTCGAACGGTTCGACCGCGTCGCCCAGTTGGTTGTCCAGCAGGTCGAGAAGGTCCGCTTCCACGAGGTGGCGGAGCTTCCCGGCTCGGCGCGGGGCGACGGGGGCTTCGGGTCCACCGGTGGCCACGCTGCCGTGGGGAATGGATTCGCTTCGGTCGTAGCCGACCGGGAAGGACAGTGACGTGTTCGGTCGTCGCCGCAAGCGCAGCGAGGACGCCGTCGACCAGGTCGACGGTGTGACCTCCGAGGAGTTGGCCGAGAGCGGGGAGACCACCGCGGACGCCGCGGACGCCGGGCGGGTCCGGCTGGAGCCGGAGCCGCGCCCCGACGGGCCGTGGGACGTCTCCGAGGTGTCCGACCCCGCCGAGGGCCGGGTGGACCTGGGCGGGCTGTTCGTGCCCGGCGTCGAGGGCATGGAGCTGCGGGTCGAGGTGGCCGGCGATGCGATCGTCGCCGCCACGGTGGTGCTGCGCGACAGCGCCGTCCAGCTGCAGGCGTTCGCCGCACCCAAGCGCGAGGGCATCTGGGGCGAGGTGCGCGCCGAGATCGCCGAGGGCATCACCCAGCAGGGCGGTGCCGTGGAGGAGGTCGAGGGGCCGCTCGGCTGGGAGCTGCGGGCCCAGGTGCCGGTGGCGCTGCCCGACGGCACCAACGGCGTGCAGCTGGTGCGGTTCGTCGGCTGTGACGGTCCGCGCTGGTTCCTGCGCGGTGTGATCTCCGGCCAGGGGGCCGTGCAGCCGCAGACCGCCGGGCTGCTGGAGCAGATCTTCCGGGACACGGTCGTCGTGCGCGGCGAGTCCCCGATGGCGCCCCGCGACCCGATCGTGCTGAAGCTCCCCGACGACGCCCAGATGGTCGCCGAGGGGCTGCAGCAGGAGGAGCAGGGCTCGCGCTTCGCGGGCGGCGTGGACCGTCTGCAGCGCGGCCCGGAGATCACCGAGGTCCGCTGAAAAAGGCCGTGAAAACGGCCGAAGAAGGTGTCCACAACGGCTTGAACAAGCCGTTTCGCTGGGCCGGAACCCGTATACCGGGTTCCGGCCCAGCGGCGTTTTCGCAGGTCCGAGCCATTCGCGTATGAATCCCGTCAAGGGGGCGCTAATGGCCGTAAGGGAGACGTCAACGAAACCTGTACCCGCCGGTAACGGAGGTTTCCTCTAGAGGTCCGTTCATCCGAACCTCTCTAGGAGCACACGATGGCCGACGTGGCCTTCGTCGTCACCACGATCGCGGTCTTCGCGTTGGTGGCTCTCGTCGCCAAGGGGGTGACCAAGCTGTGACCGTCGAGAACATCGTCGGCCTGGTCGTGGCCGTCGCCCTGCTGGGCTACCTGATCCTCGCCCTCGTCTTCCCGGAGAGGTTCTGAGCACCCTTATGAGCCCCGTCCTCTCCGGCGTCCTCCAGCTGATCGCGCTCATAGCGGCGCTCGTGCTGGTCTACCGTCCGCTCGGCGACTACATGGCCGCCGTGTACACCTCCGAGAAGCACCTGCGCGGCGAAAAGCTGCTCTACCGCCTCATCGGTGCCGACCCGAACGCGGAAATGCGCTGGCCGGCCTATCTGCGCGGCGTCCTCGCCTTCTCCGCGATGAGCCTGCTCTTCCTCTACCTGCTCCAGCGGGTCCAGGGCGTGCTGCCGCACTCGCTGTCGCTCGGCTTCCACGCCATCAGCCCGGACCAGGCCTTCAACACCGCCGCGTCGTTCGTCGCCAACACCAACTGGCAGTCGTACTCGGGCGAGCAGTCCATGGGCCACGCGGTCCAGACGCTCGGCCTCGCGGTGCAGAACTTCGTCTCCGCCGCCGTGGGCATGGCCGTCGCCGTCGCCCTGGTCCGGGGCTTCGCCCGGTCCCGCACCGGCGACCTGGGCAACTTCTGGGCCGACCTGGTGCGCGGCACGATCCGCATCCTGATCCCGATCTCGGTGGTCGGTGCGCTGATCCTGGTCGCCTGCGGTTCCATCCAGAACTTCTCGGGCATCCACGAGATCGGCCAGCTCGCCGGCGGCACCCAGCAGGTCAACGGCGGCGCCGTGGCCTCGCAGGAGGTCATCAAGGAGCTCGGCACCAACGGCGGCGGCTACTTCAACGCCAACTCCGCCCACCCGTTCGAGAACCCGAGCGCCTTCACCAACCTCTTCGAGATCTTCCTGATCCTCGTCATCCCGTTCGCGCTCACCCGCACGTTCGGCAAGCTGGTCGGCAACGTCAAGCAGGGCTACGCGATCCTCGCGGCCATGGGCGTGATCTGGCTCGGCTTCACCGTGCTGATGATGTGGAGCGAGTTCGCCCACCACGGTGCGGCGCTCCAGGCGGCCGGCGGCGCGCTGGAGGGCAAGGAGCAGCGCTTCGGCATCGGGGCCACCTCGATCTTCGCCACCTCCACCACGCTGACCTCGACGGGTGCGGTGGACGGCTTCCACTCCTCGTTCACCGGCTTCGGCGGCGGCATCGCGATGCTGGGCATGATGCTCGGCGAGATCGCGCCCGGCGGCGTCGGATCCGGCATCTACGGCATGCTCGTCATGGCGATCATCGCGGTCTTCATCGCGGGCCTGATGGTCGGCCGTACGCCCGAGTACCTCGGCAAGAAGATCGGCACCCGCGAGATCAAGCTCGCCGCGTGCTACATCCTCATCACCCCGACCCTGGTCCTCGGCTTCACCGCCGTGTCGATGGTGATGCACACCCCGCCGAACTCGATCCTCAACGGCGCGGCCAACTCCGTGAACGACAGCGGGGCCCACGGCTTCTCCGAGGTCCTCTACGCCTACACCTCCGGCGCCAACAACAACGGCTCGGCCTTCGCCGGCCTGAACGCCAACACGCAGTGGTACAACACCACGATCGGCCTCGCCATGCTGCTCGGCCGCTTCCTGCCGATGGTCTTCGTGCTGGCGCTGGCCGGCTCGCTCGCCGAGCAGAAGCCCGTCCCCGAGACCGCCGGCACCCTGCGCACGGAGAAGCCGCTCTTCGCCGGTCTGCTCGTGGGCGCGATCCTGATCATCACCGGCTTGACCTACTTCCCGGCCCTGGCCCTTGGCCCGATGGCGGAGGGACTTTCATGAGCACCACCACCCCTGTCCGTACGGAGTCCGAGGACCCCAAGGACGAGCAGTCGCACGGTTCCGGGGAGTCCGGCCGGGTCTCCGGCGGTCTCTTCGACCCCGCGCAGCTGGTCAAGTCGCTGCCCGACGCCTTCCGCAAGCTCGACCCGCGGGTGATGGTCAAGTCCCCCGTGATGTTCGTGGTCGAGATCGGCTCGGTCATGACCACCGTGCTGGCGCTGAAGAACCCGGGCGACTGGTTCGGCTGGGCCATCACGGTCTGGCTGTGGCTGACGGTCGTCTTCGCCAACCTCGCGGAGGCCGTCGCCGAGGGCCGCGGCAAGGCCCAGGCCGACACCCTGCGCAAGGCCAAGACGGACACGGTCGCGCGGCGGCTCAACGGCGACGCCGAGGAGTCGGTGGCAGGCACCGAGCTGCGCGTGGGCGACCTGGTCGTCTGCGAGGCGGGCGACATCATCCCCGGCGACGGTGACGTCGTCGAGGGCGTCGCGTCGGTCGACGAGTCGGCGATCACCGGTGAGTCCGCGCCGGTCATCCGGGAGTCCGGCGGCGACCGTTCGGCCGTCACCGGCGGTACGAAGGTGCTGTCCGACCGCATCATCATCAAGATCACGACGAAGCCGGGCGAGACCTTCATCGACCGGATGATCAACCTGGTCGAGGGCGCGGCCCGGCAGAAGACGCCGAACGAGATCGCCCTCAACATCCTGCTGGCCTCGCTCACGATCGTCTTCCTGCTGGCCGTCGTCACGCTGCAGCCCTTCGCGATCTACGCGAAGGCCGAGCAGACGATGATCGTGCTCGCGGCCCTGCTGGTCTGCCTCATCCCGACCACCATCGGTGCCCTGCTCTCCGCGATCGGCATCGCGGGCATGGACCGCCTGGTGCAGCGCAACGTCCTGGCCATGTCCGGCCGGGCCGTCGAGGCCGCAGGCGACGTCTCCACGCTGCTGCTCGACAAGACCGGCACCATCACCTACGGCAACCGCCGCGCCTCCGAGTTCGTCCCGGTCAAGGGCACGATGGCCGCCGAGGTGGCCGACGCCGCCCAGCTCTCGTCGCTCTCCGACGAGACGCCCGAGGGCCGCTCGATCGTCGTCCTCGCCAAGGAGAAGTACGGCCTGCGCGAGCGCCACGAGGGCGAGCTCGTGGGCGCCGAGTGGATCCCCTTCACCGCCCAGACCCGCATGTCGGGTGTGGACGTCGACGGGCGCAAGGTCCGCAAGGGCGCGACCGGTTCGGTCATCGCCTGGGTCGAGGAGCGCGGCGGCAGCGTCGCCGAGGACGCCCGTACGCTCACCGACGAGATCTCCCAGGCTGGTGGCACGCCGCTGCTGGTCGCGCTGGAGGACGAGAAGGGCGCGCGCGTCCTGGGCGTCATCCACCTCAAGGACGTCGTCAAGGAGGGCATGCGCGAGCGGTTCGACGAGCTGCGCGCCATGGGCATCAAGACCGTCATGATCACGGGTGACAACCCGCTGACGGCCAAGGCGATTGCGGAGGAGGCGGGGGTCGACGACTTCCTGGCCGAGGCGACGCCCGAGGACAAGATGGCCCTCATCAAGCGCGAGCAGGCCGGCGGC